>JADFTG010000194.1 GCA_022560365.1 Chloroflexota bacterium
CTGATGGTCTGCCGCGCGGCGCTGATGCCCTGGACACGGGCGAGCCGATCACCGTGCCCGTCGGCGAGGCGTCCCTGGGGCGCCTGCTAAACGTTCTCGGCGAGCCGATCGACGACCTGGGCGAAGTCAAGGCGGATGAGCATTGGCCGATCCACCGGCCACCACCGACGCTGGACGAGCTTGAGACGACGCCGCAGTTGCTCGAGACGGGGATCAAGGTGCTCGATCTCGTATCACCGTTCACCAAGGGCGGCAAGGTCGGCGCGTACGGCGGCGCCGGCACCGGCAAGACCGTCATCATTCAGGAGCTGATCCACAACATCGCCAGAGAGCACGGCGGCTATTCGGTCTTCGCGGGTGTTGGCGAACGTTCCCGCGAAGGCAACGACATGTGGAACGAGATGAAGGAGTCCGGCGTCATCGAGAAGACGGCGCTCGTCTTCGGTCAGATGAACGAGCCGCCCGGAGTGCGCGCGCGAGTTGCGCTTACGGGCGTGACGATGGCCGAGTACTTCCGCGACACGATGGGCCAGGACGTGCTCATCTTCATCGACAACATCTACCGCTACATCCTGGCGAACATGGAAGTGTCGGCGCTGCTGGGCCGCATGCCCTCGGCCGTTGGCTACCAGCCGACGCTGGCGACCGACATGGGTGTGCTGGAGGAGCGCATCACGTCGACGAAGCGTGGTTCGATCACGTCGTTCCAGGCGATCTACGTACCGGCGGACGACTACACGGACCCGGGGATCGTGACGACGTTCGGGCACCTGGACGCGGTGATTTCGCTGGACCGGGCGCTGGTCGAAGAGGGGTTGTACCCGGCGGTGGACCCGCTGTCATCGTTCTCCCGCGTCCTCGACCCGCGGATCGTTGGCGAGGACCACTACAAGGCTGCGCGTGGCGTGCAGGTGGTGCTGCAGCGCTACAAGGACTTGCAGGACATCATCGCCATCCTCGGCGTCGAGGAGCTGTCGGACGAGGACAAGGTCGCTGTCGGGCGGGCGCGCCGCATTCAACGCTTCCTGACGCAGCCGTTCAACGTCGCCGAGATCTTCACGGACCGGCCGGGGCGTTACGTGCCGGTCAAGGAGACGGTGCGCGGCTTCCTCGAGATCCTCGATGGCAAGCACGACTCGCTGCCGGAGCAGGCGTTCTACATGGTTGGCACGATCGACGAGGCGGTCGAGGAAGCCAAGAAGATGGCCGCTACGGAGAAGGCTGCGTAGCAAGGAACCATGACGCTCTCAGTTCACGTCGTCACGGCCGAGCGCGAGGTCTACGCCGAGGAAGGTGTGGACGAAGTCATCGCGCCAGGGGTCCAGGGCGAGCTGACGGTGCTGCCCCACCACGCTCCGCTGCTGACGATGATCAAGCCCGGCGTACTGCGCCTGATCAAGGGCGGCGATGAGACCGACGTGGCGATCACCGGTGGGTTCCTTGAGGTGAAGGACGACCGCGTGACGATCCTGGCGGACGCGGCCGAGCGCGCCGAGGAGATCGACACTGTGCGCGCAGAAGAAGCACGCCGCCGCGCCGAGCGGACTCTGGAGGGGCGCGGAGACACCGAAGAGCTGGTGGCCGCCGCCGCCTCGCTGCAGCGGTCGCTCCTGCGCCTTCGCGCGGCCGAGAAGCGCCGCCGGCGGACTCCGCGTGGGCCGTCCGGCCCGCCCGGGGTGTAACATCAGGGGCTGATGACCCTCAAGCTGCGCGAGCAGACGCTCGTCCTCGAAGGCGGTAAGCGCCTGTCCGGCTCTGTGGAGGTGGGCGGCTCCAAGAACGCGACCCTGGGCGCGATGGCGGCGTCGCTGCTGGTCGCCGACGATTGCTTCCTCGAGAACGTACCGAACATCGATGACGTTGAGCAGATGGCGCTCGTCCTGCGCAGCCTGGGTTGCCTCGTCGAATGGACCGGCGATCGCACGTTGCGACTGAACGCGGCCGAGATCACGTCGTCCTGTCCTGACCGGGAGCTCGTAGGTACGTTGCGTGGCAGCTTTCTCGTCATGGGCGCGCTGCTCGGACGCCTGGGCGAGGCGGCCTGTCCGCCGCCCGGCGGGGATATCATCGGTCAGCGCCCGATCGACGTGCATCTGGCCGGCTTCCGGTCGCTGGGCGCGGAGACCGAAGTGAGCCACGAGATGTTCCGCGCGCAGGCGACGGAACTGCGCGGCTCGACTTTCTTCGCCGACTACCCGAGCGTGCTGGGTACCCAGAACACGATGATGGCGGCCGTCTGCGCGAAGGGCGTGACGACGATCGTTAACGCGGCCGCCGAGCCGGAGGTGCAGAGCCTGGCGGCGATGCTCAACCAGATGGGAGCCGACATCGCTGGCGCCGGCACGAACACGATCACGATCAAGGGCGTGACCAGCAAGAACGAATACATCACCGATTATCTCTCGTCGCTGAACGCGTGCGATCTCCTGAGCGCGGTCAACATCAAACACATCAAGGAAAAGAAGATGGACGACGTGGTGATGCGCGAGTTCGAGATCACCGCCATCATCCGCCACGACGCCGACGCACGATCGGTTAAACCGCCCGAGCAGCTCCGCCAGGGCTCCGAGGCGATCAAGACCAAACGGCTCTCAAACGCCGCAGGCAAGGAGAAGTGACATGAGATTTGGCGCCCGAGAATGCTTCCTGCTCCTGCTCATTCTCTCCCTCCCGGTGACGAGCTACCTGCTGGTCTTCCGCCCGCAGAACCGCGAGATCGAGAAGACGCGCAGCGAGATCGCCAGCAAGCAGGAAATCCTCACCAAGCTCCGCACGGAAACCAGCCGGAGCGAGGATCTGCGCCGGGCCAACGATGAGATCCGAAAGAACATCGAGTCCATCGAGGCCAGGCTCCCCACCAACAAGGAGATCGATTCGATCATCCGTCAGGTGACCGATCTGGCCGTGGAATCCGGCCTCGCCGCCCCGCTCGTCTCAACCGAAAAGCCAGAGCGGGCCGCCATGTACATGGAACAGCCCATCAACATGACGATCACGGGAGACTTCATCGGGTTCTACGACTTCCTTCGCAAGCTCGAGCATCTCTCGCGCATCACGCGGATTCACTCCATGCGCATCCAGCGCTCGGACAAGGTGAACGGCCACATGCGTGCCGACTTCAGGCTCAGCATCTATTACGAACAGCAAGGGAGCAGTTGATGAGTTACGATGAAGAACAGGGGCTGGCCAAGAGCACCGGCGACATCGTCGCGCAGGACGCTTTCAGCGAAGACACCAACTCGGGCAACTCGGCGCTGGCCGCGATGGGCGGCGGGGGTGGTGGCGGCTCCGAGGACGACTTCTACGAAGATGAATTCGTCCCCTCCTCCAAAAAACGATTCTCCACCCAGACCATCATCATCGCTCTGATCGCCGTGGTCGGGGGCGGGATGATCTGGGGCATGCGCTGGTACGAGATGCAGCAGGGCATGAAGATGAAGTTCAATGATACCGCCGTGCTCCCCGACGCCTCCGCACGTCTCACGCTCACTCGCGAG
>JADFTG010000195.1 GCA_022560365.1 Chloroflexota bacterium
CAAGGGTAAAGGCTTCAAGGGCCGCCGAAAGAAGGTCATGTTTGCACCGGGTGAGGGAGGGGATGCCTCGGCCGTACACGGTGCTGGCAATGGTACCGGTGACGGCTCCATGGGCACAGACGGTGCCAAGGATGAAGATGGGGATGCATCGCGTGGGGACCAGGGCGGACAGGAGGACGACTATGACGAAGGCGAAGGTGAAGGCGAAGAAGGTGAAGGCGAGGACAGCGACGATGGCGAGCCGCTGCCCTCCGCCGCGCACTACGATGAGACAGGCAACGGCGGCGCGGGCGGCGAGGATTGCGGCAGATAGTCTCACTTCTGAGATTCTAAACGCTTGCCATCGCTGTCGGTCACGGCGACAATGCGTGAGATGTCCATCGAATACCGCCACATCAAGGATTCTGAGTTCGACGCCCTGGCCTCGCTGGAGAGCCTCGCCTTCTACGGCCGGCCGCGCCCGGACGGCGGCGAGTACCTGCGCAAGCTGACGAAGCCGGAGTGGACGCTGGCCGCGTTTGACGGCGGCAAGCCGATCGCCGCCGTGCGCTCGATCCCGTCGGCGCGGCTGATGCATGGCACGCAGACGCCGTTCGCGCTGATCTCGCCCGTGACGTGTCAGGCGGCCTACCGGCGCCAGGGCCACGTCTCGAAGCTGCTGCGACAGTCGCTGGAGCTGATGAAGGAGCGCGGGCAGCCGATCTCAGGGCTCTACACCCCGCACGACGCGCTCTACAGGCGCTACGGCTGGGAGCGCGCCGAGGAGAAGCGCCGTCTCAACTTCGATCCCAACCAGCTCGAGTTCCGCACGCCGGCACCGCTCGGCTCGACGCGGCCCGTGACAGAGGACGACTGGAAGACGCTCGACGCCATCTACCGCGAGCACGTCGATCCGCTCAACGGCGCGCTCGTACGGGAAGAGGACTGGTGGCGCTTCAGCGTGATGATCGACTGGGAAGATAAGGACCGGCGCGCGCGCGAAATCGTCGTCTGGGCCGACGAATCGGGCGAAGACCGCGGCTACGTCGTGTACCAGAACCGCCCGACCGGGCAGAGGGAAAACGGCTGGCCGCAGCAAGAGATCTGGGTGCGCGACTTCGTAGCGCTCGACGCCGGCGCCTACCGCGGCCTCTGGCAGCACATCCTGACGCACGACCTGGCATCAAGCGTCGTCTACGAATCGCACCCGGACGACCCGTTCGTGGACCTCTGCGAGGACCCGTTCGTCGTCACCGTGAAGCGGGGCGAAGGGCCGATGATCCGGATCGCCGACGTCGAGGGCGCGATCGCGTCCCGGCCGTACGTCGGCGGCAGGTCAGCGTCGTTCACGATGCGCATCAGCGACGAGAGCGCGCCCTGGAACGAGGGCGTCTGGCGCGTCGACGCAGCGGAAGGACAGATGCGGGCGGAGAAGACGAACGCCGCACCCGACGTCGAGATGAGCGTCAACTTCCTGGCGCCGCTTTACACCGGCTTCCGGATGGCGGAAGCGCTGGCGAACGTCGGCATGATCACGGTGCACCGGGCCGAGGCGCTGGCCGAGATATCGAACGCCTTTGCGGTCACGGACCCGCCGTTCACGCAGGACTACTACTAGCCGCGGCGGCTCTCGATCAGCACTCGCATCTCGTCGCGCGACAGGCCGCTCTCCAGAGAGGTCATCGTCCCCGGGCCGAGCAACTCTTCGGCCAGCCGCTTGACTCCACCCACAGCCGCGTAGAGAAACATGCTTCCGAAGCTAACGCGGGCGACGCCCAGCTCCTGCAGCTCAGGCACGCTGGGCGAGCCCGGCCCGGCGATGACGCTGACGGGCGCCGGCACTTCCTTCGCGAACGTGCGGATCGTCTCGCTGTCCGTGATGCCCCAGGTGAAGACGCACTCGGCGCCGGCTTCGGCGTAGGCCTGCCCCCGGCGGACCGCCTCGGCGAGCGCCGCGGGCGGGTCGTCGCGCAGCGCGAGGAAGGCGTCGGTGCGAGCGTTGAGCAGGAACTCGGAGCCCAGCTCGCGGCGGGCATCCATAAAGGCGGCGATCTTCTCGAGCTGTTGCTCCAGCGGCAGGAGCGAGAGGCCGTCGTTACGAACGCCGTCCTCCATGTTCATCCCGACGACGCCGCCGGCGACGAACGCGCGCACGGTCTCCCGCACCTCGTCGGGGCCGCCAAAGCCATCTTCGCCGTCAGCGTTCACCGGCACGTCGACGGCGCCGGCGATCTCGCTCATCAGCGCGACCGTCCGCTCGCGGCCGACGTTGAGGTCCGGCCGTCCGGAGGCGTTGGCGATCGCCGAGCTGCTGCCCTGCACGGCCTTGAAGCCGAGGCGCTGGAAGAGGAGCGCGCTCAGGACGTTGAACGCGCCGGGCATGATCAGGATTTCGGGCGCCTGGAGCAGGTCGCGCAGGCGGCGGCACTTCTCGTTGGCGGCGGCTATCATTTCAGCGGGAGCATCTGGCACGGGTCACCTCCGCCGCCAGAGTACATCGGGCGGCCACGCGTCGGCGATACGTCTTCGTCAACCAACTGAAGAGCGACTAGGTCACTTCTTCGCGTACTTCTCCGGCTCCGCGTCGAACGACTGCTTGCAGTTGAGATTGCAAAAGTAGATCGTCTGCCCCTCGTATTCCGACGAGCCTGCGGCTGACGCGGGGTCGATCTCCATACCGCAGACAGGATCCTTGACGAGCTTTTCCAAGACAACCTCCTTCGCAATGTTGGCCTCTGACGTTTTCTGGCCCACCCGCCCCCGCAGCAGCGAGGGCACGGTCGGCATGAGAATGACCATTATCAGCATGAAGACCCATCCCGCACCGCCGATGCGCGCCACCCAGTTGTAGCCGGCAGCGGTCGCCACGGCGAAGAGGACAGCCCCGGCGAGGGCCGCACAGGCCGTGTAGACGACGGCCGAAACCGTGTTCAAGTTGTCGTCGGTGATCCTCATCCTGTCGCCTCCATCGCCTGCTCCGCGGGCGCGTCACGCTCGGCGGACGCGGACGGTGGTCCGCGCCTGATCGGCGGCGTGTAGCCGCGCATGCGGAGGGTGTTCATCGTTACGGAGAAGCTGCTCGTGGCCATGAGGAGCGCGGCCAGCTCCGGGCTGACGATCTGCGTGATCCACGGGTAGAGGATGCCGGCGGCCAGCGGCAGCATCAACGCGTTGTAGCCGAACGCCCAGCCGAGGTTCTGCCGCACGAGCCGCATCGTCTGCCGCGACACCTGCACCGCCGCCACCACGTCGAGGATATCGTCGCGGATCAGGATCACGTTGCCGGTCTCGCGCGCAACGTCGGTGCCACTGCCGAGCGCGATGCCGACATCGGCCTGCGCCAGCGCCGGCGCATCGTTGACGCCATCGCCGACCATCGCGACGATCTGGCCGGACTCCTGCAGCTTCTTGACCTCGGCCGCCTTGTCGGCCGGCAGCACTTCGGCGAGGACGCGGTCGATGCCGAGAGCGCGGCCGATGGCGTCAGCAGTGCGGCG
>JADFTG010000196.1 GCA_022560365.1 Chloroflexota bacterium
GGGTATGAGTCGCGAGTCGTGCCGGTGCAAGAGCGAATCACTGCATGTTCCGCCGAGTCCTGATCGCCAACCGCGGTGAGATCGCCCTACGCATCATCCGCGCCTGCAAGGAGCTGGGGATCGAGACGGTGTGCGTGTATTCGGAGGCGGACGCCCAGATTCCGTACCTTCGGCTGGCGGATCGTGCGATCTGCATCGGGCGGGCGCCGGCGAAGGACTCGTACCTGAACGCGTCGCGGATCCTGGCGGCGGCGGAGATCGCGGACGTGGACGCGATCCACCCCGGGTACGGGTTCCTGGCTGAGAATGCTGAGTTCTCGGAGATGTGCCGGGACTGCCGGATCGAGTTCATCGGCCCGAGCCCCGAGTCCATGCGTCAGCTGGGGGACAAGATCGAGGCGAAGCGGACGGCCCGGGCGGCCAAGGTGCCGATCTTCCCGGGCTCGGACTCGACGATCGAGGATGAGGACGAGGCGGCGGAGACGGCGGCGCGGATCGGGTACCCGGTGATCATCAAGGCGTCGGCGGGCGGAGGCGGTCGCGGCATGCGCGTGTGCCACAACGAGGCGACATTGCGGTCGAACATCAAGAACGCTCAGCAGGAGGCGCTGGCCTCGTTCGGGAACGGGGAGGTGTTCATCGAGAAGTTCCTCGAGTCGGCGCGGCACGTGGAGGTGCAGGTGCTGGGCGACGAGCACGGCAGCCTCGTGCACCTGGGGGAGCGGGACTGCTCCGTGCAGAGGCGCCACCAGAAGGTGGTCGAGGAGTCGCCGTCGCCCGCCGTGGACGATGGTTTGCGCGGGCGGATGTGCGAAGCGGCGCTGGCAGTGGCGCGGGCTGTGGACTACACGAGCGCGGGGACGGTCGAGTTCATGCTGGACGCAGACGGCGAGTTCTACTTCCTGGAGATGAACACGCGGCTGCAGGTGGAGCACGGTGTCACGGAGTTGCGCACAGGCCTCGACATCGTGAGGCGCCAGATCGCCATCGCGCGCGGCGAGAAACTGCCGTTCACGCAGGATGACATTGAGTTCGACGGCCACGCGATCGAGTGCCGGATCTACGCTGAGGACCCGTTGAAGGGCTACGTGCCCAGCCCGGGCCGGATCGAGCGCTTCGACGTGCCCCAGGGAGAGGGCATCCGCAACGACGTGGGCACCTACGCCGGGGACGAGATCACGACGGACTACGACCCGATGATGGCGAAGGTGCTGACGTGGGGCCGCGACCGCGACCAGGCGATCGAGCGGATGCAGTACGCGCTGTCGAACTATCGTGTCGGCGGCGTGCGTACGAACCTGCCGCTTTTGCGGGCGGTGCTTTCGGACCCGGTGTTCCGCACGGGCGGGGCGACGACGAGCTTCCTCGATGAGCAGCTCGTGCCGGGGACGCTGGCGATGGCCGTGACGCCGCACGTCCTGATCGCGGCGTTCGGCTTCTGTTTGATCTCGGGCCGGGACGCCGATCCGTGGCTGGCGCTGGGCCCGTTGCGGGCGGGAGGCGCGGCGCGAGTGAACATCAAGCACGGCGACCGCGTCTATGCGGTGCAGGGGCAGCGCGTGGCCGGCTCCTCGAACGAGTGGCGGGTGAAGGCCGGCAACTTCCGCGAGCGCACGGTGCGCTTCGCGGTGGCGCCGGGCAGTCACCTGGTGATCGAAGAGGACGACGAGACGACGCCGCTGCACGTGAGCTGGGTCGAAGGTGGAGGGATGGAAGTGAACCTTGGCGGCCGCCGCTATTCGCTCTCGCTGGCGGGCCTCGAGCGTTTGCGCACAGAGGGCTCCCGGCGGCAGCACGGCCTGACGGCGCCGATGCCGGCCCTCGTGCTCAAGGTGCTGGTCGGGCCGGGGCAGGTTGTGCGTGCGCACGAAACGCTGATCATCCTCGAGGCGATGAAGATGGAGCACGCCATCGAAGCGCCATACGACGGCACCGTGAAGGACGTTCACGTGAAGGAAGGCGGCCGCGTGAAAGAGGGGACCGTGCTGATTGAACTGGAGCAGGACGGCGCCTGAGATGCGCTATCCCGGGCGGGTCACGCTGACCGAGGTCGGCGTTCGCGGCGCTGAGCCGGCGCGATAAGGTTTCGATGGACAAGTTAGTCCGAGCCGGGGACCTGGAGATTGATCTCGGGCGGCGGCTGGTGCGGCGGCGGGGCGAGGTGATCCCCCTTTCCCGAACGGAGTGGCTGCTGTTGCAGTATCTGGCGGCTAACGCCGGGAAGGTGATGCGCACGGCAGAAATCTTGAACACGGTTTGGGGCCCCGAGTACGGGGACGACGTCCAACGCTTGAGGGTGTGGGTCTCCCGTCTGCGGCGGAAGCTGGGAGCGAGCGAGGGCGAGTCGCCAGTCGTGATCAAGACGGTGCAGGGCATCGGCTACATGCTGGACGCCGAGCCACCGCCGCCGGCCCCCGCGGCATCCCGGTAGCGTCACTCTTGTTGCGCCTATGCTGGCGGGTTCTTTACGTCCGCGCCTCGTGATGTGCTAAATTCAGGGGCGTTCCCGAAGGAGCGTGAATGATGCCCGAAAAATACGAAACGTTGCTCTACGAGAAGAAAGGTCATGTCCTGCTTCTCACGCTGAACCGCCCGGACAAGCTGAACGCCTGGAGCGGCCGCATGGAGAACGAGTTCCTGCAGGCCGTGCAGACGGCGAATGAGGACCGTGACGTGCGAGTGATCGTGATCACGGGCGCGGGGCGAGCGTTCTGCGCCGGTGGAGACATTCAGCAATTTTCGCAGGGGCTGGGGCAGTCGCGCGACGGCGCCGGCGCGACGTCGCTGACAGCGCGCGACGGCAGCCCGGAGGTGCCGATCCTGCTGTCGCGGAGCAAGCCGGTGATCGCCGCGATCAACGGGCACGCGGTGGGCATCGGCCTGACGATGCCGCTGGCCTGCGACATCCGGATCGCCTCGGACAAGGCGAAGTTCTCGGTGCGGTTCGTGAAGGTCGGCCTGACGCCGGAATGCGGCAGCACGCGCTACCTGGCGGCGTCGGCTGGTCTGGGCAACGCGCTGTTCATGGCGCTAACCGGCCGCATCGTCGAGGCGGACGAGGCGCTGCGGCGCGGTCTCGTTGACCAGGTGGTGCCGCACGACCAGTTGATGGACACAGCGATGGGGCTGGCGGAGGAGATCGCGGCCAACCCGCCGTCGGCGGTGTGGGCGGCGAAGCGGAGAAGGAGTACGAGGTCTTCCTCCTCAATCGGCTGACCGCAGAGCGCCGATCGATGATGAGGGCGATGGGCCTGCCCGCGCAGTGACCGCGTTCGACGTCGCTCTCCTCGTCTTCGCCGTCCTCGCCGGGGCGGCGGGGTGGTCGCAGGGTCTCGTCGCCGGAGCGAGCACCCTGATCGGCTTCATCGTCGGTGCGGTCGTGGGACGGCTGGCCGGCCCTCCGCTCGCGGACCTCGCGATCGACCAGGGCATCGCCTCCGAAGCGGGGGCATCCGGGCTGGCGA
>JADFTG010000197.1 GCA_022560365.1 Chloroflexota bacterium
CAGAATGAAGCGTTGTGGCTCCGACAAGGTGTCCCCTCTCCTGCTTTCTCCTGCTTCCTCACCGCAGGTTACCGTCGCGAGCCAGAAGATGTCAACTGTCCGCGCCACTTTCCCCTTCCAGTTAGCGCCTCGCATCCCCTACCCTCTCCCTGCCATCCTCGCCCTCCTCGCGCCCTCGTTCCCGCCCGCGCCCGCGTCCATCAACCCACATCAATCAAACGCAAACGCCCGAAACCATCCCCCGCAGACAGGACGGCCGCCCCGAAAAACGAACAACGCACGAATTCAACCAAACAGGAGGTACAACGCCCGCAAGACAATCAAACACCCCCGCGAACCCGGAACGCCCCCCTGTCTCCTGTCTCCTGTCCCCTGTCTCACCCGCGCAGCGGGTACACCGCCACCAGGTCGAACTCCGGCGCCTCGCGGGCCAGGTGCGCCCGGATCAGGGACGCCTCACTGACCGTGAACGTCGGCCCGGGCTCCGCCGTCTCCCGCAGCCGGGCCAGCGTCTCCTTCAGCATCGGCAGCCCCTCGTTCGAGGAGAACCGCGCGATGCTCACGTGCGGCAGGAACATCTCCCCGTCCACCGCGTAGCGCTGCAGGTCCGGCGCGCTCTCCAGCAGCGCCTCGTTCAGGCAGCCCGTCGCGCCGTCGTCGCGCGTCTCCAGGAACACCACCTCCGCAAAGGCGTTGACCGGCCCCACCGTCACCTCGAACGGTGCCTGGGACTCCATCGCTGGCCGCACCGCCTCCGCCAGCCGCTCGACGTCCGCCAGCGACACCTCGTCCTCGCCCGACGGCTCCTCCGCCAGGAACCCGACGCCCTTGATCGTCAGGTGCCAGTAGCGCTCCGGGTACGGGTCGACGCCCGGGATGTCCGCCACCTGCGCGATCATCCGGGAGGCGTACTCCCGCACCGCCTCATCGGACACAGCGATCAGGAACGCGAAGTAGTCCGTGCGCCCGCGCGTCCACTCCCACTCCAGCGTCGACTCCAGCAAACGCAGCGAATCCGCGTCCTGGAAGCGCTGCCATGCGCTACCGAAATCAGTCGACAGTTCTGACATACCGCACAGTGTAACCGCGCGATTTCTTAGGTGCAGGTGAATCCTTCCCGCTGACGTGAGGGTTATGCTATCGTGAGTGACGCCGCGACGCCTCAGAGCGTCCGAGCATCCCCGTTGAACGGAGGTCCATGGGCAGCGTAATCGACATGCACATTCATACGGTCGTCGGATCGATGGATAGCGACATATCGCCCAAGCGTCTGGGGGAACAGGCGCTCGTATCAGGCCTCAGCGGCGTTGCGATCACCGAGCACATGCACATGTGGCGCCCGGATGAGATCGCCCACTTCCGCGAGGAGCACGGCCTCTTCGCCTTCAACGCCCGTGAGTGGTCCACGGACATGGGCCACATCGGCGTCTTCGGTCTGCCTCGAGAGGTGAATGGCATCCGCTACGCCAGCGACCTGCGACGCGCCGTCGAAGACTACGGCGGCTTTATGGTGATCAACCATCCGTTCCGCTACTTCCCCGGGCCGTCCAGCCTGCTCTTCGGCGATCGGCGCGAGGCGCAGATGCTCTCGATCGCCGAGATGGCGGAGCACCCCGTATTCTCGATGGTCGATGCCGTCGAGGTGCTGAACGGCGGCTGCATCGAGCGCGAGAACAACCTGGCGCAGGAGCTCGCGGATCACCGGGGGCTGCCACGCATCGGCGGCAGCGACTCTCACATGCCGATTGAGGTTGGGCGCTACGCGACGATGTTCGAGAAGGACATCGCGTCGGAAGAAGAGATGCTGGAAGAGCTGCGCGCCGGCCGCTTCGAGGCCGTCAAGCGCGTCGCGCCCGGCAATTACGAGCCGCTGGGCGAAGCGGTATCGAGCTAGCGCTTCTTCTTGCGGAGACCGCCCAGGAAGCGTCCCCAGCCAGCCTCTGCGTCGCGCGCCCGCGCTAGGCCCTTTACGCGCTCCTCGATGATGTCGCGCACGCGGCCTTCTTCGCCCGTGTCCAGCCAGTAGCCGTGCTCGTCGGGGCAGGAGTCCAGCTCCAGATCGTAGGCGCGGTACTGGAAGACCGTCATCTTACGCTCGCAGATCAGACACTTGAGGTCGCTCGTCCGCTCGCCGAACTCGATCGTCGCGCGGCGTTCCTCTTCGGTCGAGGTTACCGTCGCCTCGAGCTCGTCCAATTCGTGACGATCCAGCCAACGGCCGTTGCAGGTCGGGCAATGATCGACCTCTATGCCCATGTGATGCTCGATCTTGAGCTCGGTCTGGTCTCGCGGGCACTTCATGCACCTAGCGTATCAGAGTTGCCGTCGCCGCAGGCCGGGCTGGGAGATGCTAGACCTGGATGTGCTCTTCGGCGGGCTCGGGCGACTTCTTCGGCGCCAGGGCGCCGTTGTCCATGAGCTTGATCAGGACGCGCACAAGCTCCGGGTCGAGCTGCGAACCGGCGACGCGCTCCAGTTCCGCGCGCGCCTCTTCCGCTGGCACCGCCCCGCGATACGGCCGCGTCGAGGTGAGGGCGTCGAACGTGTCGGCGACGGCGATGATCCGCGACTCAACCGGTATTGCGTCGCCCTTCAGGCCGTCCGGGTAGCCCTCGCCGTCGAACCGCTCGTGATGGTGGCGGATCGTGCGGCTGATATAGCCCAGGCCGGGCACCCGGTCCATGATCTCCGATCCCTTTACCGGGTGCTTCATGATCGCCTTCCATTCGCTGAGGGTTAGCGGGTCCGCCTTTGTGAGAATGTACGGCGGCAGGCCGATCTTGCCCAGGTCGTGCATCTGCGCGGAGAGCACCAGCTCTCGGAGCTTGGCCGCGCCCATTCCCATCTCGTCACCGATGGCATAGGCGAACGCCGCCACGCGGTCGACGTGCCGGAACGTCTCGAGGTCGTGATTCTCAATCTGATCGGCCAGCGTCACCAGGTCGGCGGAGCGGCCGCGGTTGAGCTGGCTGAGCGCATCGCGCATGACGATGCCCTCGGCGATCGCGCGGGTGTCCCTGGCGCGCAGCAGCTCCCACGCCCAGCCCGCGAGGACTGCCGTGAAGGCCGCCAGGAAGAGCACGTGGTACATCCACCATGAGTATGACCAGAAGGTGCCGAAGTCGAGCGAGATCTGCGCCTCGGCCAGGAAGAACAGGCCGATGGCGACGGAAAGCTGTGCCGGCAGCCGCGCGAAGAGGTACGACTGGTAGTAGCGGATCCCGGCGAAGACGAGCAGGCCGACAGTCGTCACGGTCAGCAAGTGCTGGAACCACTCGTTGGTCGTTGGGAAGCCGGCGAGCCAGTTCGGCGCCGCCATGCTGAGTGCGAAGTAGAGCGTGATCGTGCCAACGGCTCCGAGGAACATCCTCTCGGGGGCTCGAACGTTGACACGCTCCGTCAGTCCCCGCACCGAGACGACGCTGAGCGCCGCGAAAACACCTGCCGAGAG
>JADFTG010000198.1 GCA_022560365.1 Chloroflexota bacterium
CACGAGCGAGCTACCGACCTGTTCCTCGAACTCCGTCGAGGCAAGGATTCCTGGCATTGAGCTGAAGGTCATCAGCGGCAGGCCGGCCTGGATCATCCGCGACAGCTTGAACGGCATGCCGACCTCGCTCGAAATCGTCGTCGCGATCTCTTCCTGCCGCGTCGCCAGTTGGCCGGCGATCGCCTGCAAGTAGGTCGCGCGCTCCTCTTTGGTGGTCTGCGACCACGTCTCGAAGGCAGCCTTCGCTGCGGCGACGGCCTTGTCAACGTCTTCGGGCGTCCCTTCGGGGACGCGGCCGATGACCTCTTCCGTCGCCGGGTTGACGACGTCGATCATCTTCGAGCCGGCCGAATCGACCCACTGCCCGCCGATGAAGAGCTTGTCTCGCGTCGTTACGTCTGCTACCTGGGTCATGTGTGTCTCCTTCTGAGCTTTTCCGCTACTTGAGATTGATCCAAACTGCCTTGTATTCAGTGTACAGGTCGAGCGCCTGGCGACCCAGTTCACGGCCGAAGCCGCTGTCCTTGAAGCCGCCCCACGGCGAGCGAGTGTCGGTTGCGCCGTAGGTGTTCACCCAGACCGTGCCCGCCTTCAGGCGGTGCGCCACATTGTGCGCCTGCGCTACATCTCGTGTCCAGACCGCCGCCGCCAGGCCGTAGCTCGTGTCGTTGGCGATGCGGACGGCCTCGTCGACGTCCTTGACCGGGATCACGGACGCCACCGGGCCAAAGATCTCTTCCTGGGCGATACGCATGCGGTTGTCAACGTCGGCGAAGATCGTCGGCTGGACGAAGTAGCCACGGTCGCCGATGCGTTCGCCGCCCGTGATCAGCTTCGCGCCCTCATCCTTGCCGACGCCGATGTAGCCCATCACGCGCTTGAACTGCTCGTCGTTGACGACCGGACCCATGTACGTCTTCGGGTCGAGCGGGTCGCCGACCTTGATCGAGTCCGCGCGCTTTGTGAGGCCGTCCAGGAAGGCGTCGTAGATGCTGTGTTCGACGATGATGCGTGAGCCGGCGCTACAGACTTCGCCCTGGTTGAAGAAGATGCCGCCGCTGGCGCCGCGGATCGCCGCCTCCAGGTCGGCGTCGGCGAGGATGACGTTCGGCGACTTGCCGCCGAGCTCGAGTGAGACCTTCTTCAGGGTGGCGGCAGACGCCCGCACGATGATGCGCCCGACCTCCGGGCTGCCGGTGAAGGCGATCTTGTCCACGTCCTCGTGCTCGACGAGCGCGGCGCCTGCCTCGCCGAACCCGGTGACGATGTTGACGACGCCCGGCGGCAGGCCGGCCTCGAGGCATAGCTCGCCCAGCTTGAGCGCCGACAGCGGCGATTGCTCCGCTGGCTTGAGCACGGTTGTGTTGCCGCAGGCCAGCGCCGGCGCCAGCTTCCAGGCCGCCATCATCACCGGGAAGTTCCAGGGGATGATTTGCCCAACGACGCCGAGCGGCTGCCGCACGAGGTAGGTGAACGCGGGCGCGCGCACCGGCACCGTCTCGCCGTGGAGCTTGTCCGCCCAGCCGGCGTAGTACTCGAAGCAGTCGATCGCGGCCGGGATGTCGACGCGCAGGCTGTTCGTGACGGGCTTGCCGGCGTCGAGCGCGTCGATCTCCGCCAGCTCCTCGGCGTTGTCGCGTACCAGCTGCGCCATCTTGAATAGCATGCGGCCGCGGTCGCCGGGATGGATCTTCGCCCACGGCCCTTCAAACGCCGCGCGCGCGGCCTTCACGGCGCGGTCGATGTCTTCGGCGCCGCCCTCGGCGACCCGAGCGAGCGTCTCGCCCGTAGTCGGGTTGACGTCGTCGTAGTACTTGCCGGAAGCAGGCTCGACCCACTCGCCGTTGATCAGGAACTTCGTCGGCCCGCGAACGGCAACCTTGTCCTGCGTCGTTTGTGTCATATCGGTCTCTCGGTCACGCCTGTGGGACTACTTATGGCGGAGCGGCGGCGCGTTGTCAAGCGTGCGCTAAGTTAAGAGCACCGCCAACGCGTCCTACTACGTGCGGTCTTTGAAGCGGAATATCTTCTCGATTAGCGGCCAGAGCACAAGAACTAGTCCGATTCCGACAATCCCGCACGCCAGCATAATAGGAAAGGCCAGCCAAGAGCCAGTATCGGAGAATACACGGATGCCCAAGTAAATCTGGCCGAGTATGCTAACCGCGATGCCCCACTTGGTCGCACGCGTCAAATTCACTTAGGCCTCCGCGTTCACTTCGTCGAGCAGGCGCATGAAGCGGCCCAGCGTCTCCAGCTTGCCGCTCATTCCCTCGCCGTCGGGGTCGACGCGGATCGTCGTGATCCCGCAGTCCCGGTAGGCGCGGATGCGGTCCTTTACCGTGTAGTCGGTGCCCAGGAGGTTCGTCTGCGCCACCATCTCGTCGGGTACCAGTTCCGCCGCGCCCTGGCGGTCGCCGTCGAGCCAGCGTCGCTGCGCCTCCTGCGCCACCTCTTCGTAGCCCGCGCGCTGGAACGCCCGGTTGTAGAAGTTCTGCTTGCGTGAGCCCATCGCGCCGAGAGTGAATGCGAGGCCCGGCTTTCGCGGCGCGTAGAGCGACTCGACGTCGTCCGAGAACGCCACGACGCCGCCCGCCTGCAGGTCGATGTCGTCCAGCGATCGCCCGGCCTTGTCCGCGCCCTTGCGCAGGTAGTCGAAGAAGGCGTCGGCGTGCTCCGGCATGAACGACGTGCCGAGCCAGCCGTCGGCGATCTCGCCGGTCAGCGCGAGGCTCTTCGGGCTCAGCGTCGCCAGGTAGACGGGGACCGGCTCCGTCTGGCCCATCGCCGAGCGGATCGCCTTACCCTCGCCGCCCGGCAGCGGCAGCTCGTACACCTTCCCGCTGTAGGAGACCTTCTCGCCCGACTGGACGATACGGGCGATCTCAACGATCTCGCGCATGCGCGTGACCGCCATCTTGAAGGGGATGCCGTGGAAGCCTTCGATCACCTGCGGGCCGCTCGTGCCGAGGCCGAGGATGAAGCGGCCGCCCGTGAGCGCCGCCATCGTCGCCGCCGTCATGCCGATCAGCGCCGGCGTGCGCGTGCCGGCCTGCAGGATGCCCGTTCCGAGCTTGATCTTCGAGGTGCGGGCGGCGACGTAGGCCAGCGGCGAGATGCCGTCCGAGCCCCAGGCCTCCGCCGACCAGGCGTATCCCACGCCCAGCTTCTCCGCCTCGACGACGAAGTCGACGGCGCGCTCCCAGTTCTCCCGTCCGAATCCGACCTGTATCGCCGTGCTCAGCTTCCTTGCCATGTGGCGCCCCTTTCTAGCGTTGTGCGCAGCACAGCATACACCGGCGGAACGCTGTCCCGTGTGACCATCGAAGCCCAGCGTCTGGCCGCTCCATCTCGCTGGACTGTCGTCGCGTAAGGTATACTGCCGGTCACCATGAACGTCTGGCTCGATGACGCTTGCTCGCTCGCCGATGCGATCCGCTG
>JADFTG010000199.1 GCA_022560365.1 Chloroflexota bacterium
GAGGCTCAGGTCGTAGCCCTCGGCGGCAATCTCCGCCTTGGGCACACAGAAGCTCTGGGCGGTGCGCGGGCGCTCGCGTTCGGCGCCGTCGCGTTCGGCCCAGCGCGTAAGCACATCGGGAAGGTTGTTCTTCGAGTGTTCCTCGGCCATGAGTGCGGAACGCGGCACCGGGCCAAGCTTGTCGTCGGAGAGCAGCGGCGTGCGCTTGTCGTCGAGGCTCCAGCCGTCGGCCTCCACGTCGTAGAACCACACATGGCCGGTGCCGCCGGAGTTCGTCTTCGTGAAGAGCAGGACGGCGGTGGACACGCCGGCGTAGGGCTTGAACACGCCGCCGGGGAGCGAGATCACGGCGTCCAGCTTCTGATCTTCCACCAACATGCGGCGCAGCTCTTTGTGCGCCTTGCTGGAGCCGAACAGCACGCCGTCGGGCACGATCACCGCCGCGCGGCCGCCGGGCTTGAGCAGGCGCAGGAAGAGCGCGAGGAAGAGCAGCTCGGTCTTCTTGGTCTTGACGACCTGCAGCAGGTCCTTGGCGGTGTTTTCGTAGTCGAGGCTGCCGGCAAAGGGCGGATTGGCCAGCAACAGGGTGTACGCTTCTTCGTCGGCGGCATGATCCTGCGCCAGCGAATCACGGTAACGAATGTCGGGATTCTCCACGCCGTGCAGCAGCATGTTCATGCTGCCGATGCGCAACATGGTGTTGTCGAAGTCGAAGCCGTGGAACATCCGGTGGTGAAAGTGCTCGCGCAGCTTCTCGTCGTGCAAGATGTTGGGATCGTTCTGACGCAGGTACTCGCCAACCGCGACGAGGAAGCCGGCTGTACCACAGGCCGGGTCGCAAACGAGGTCGTCCGGCTGCGGCGCCGTCATCTCCACCATCAGCCGGATGATGTGGCGCGGCGTGCGGAACTGACCGTTCTGCCCGGCGGTCGCGATCTTGGCAAGCATGTATTCGTAGAGGTCGCCTTTGGTATCGCGGTCCTCCATCGGCACGTTGTCGAGCAAGTCGACAACCTTGGCCAGCAGCGCGGGTGTCGGGATCGTGAACCGGGCGCCCTCCATGTGCTGGGCGTAGGTCGAATCGTCCCCGCCCAGCGTTCTCAGGAACGGAAACACATGCTCCCCGATGACCGTGAACATTTCCGCTGGCGCGAAGTGCTTGAACCGCGACCATCGCAGGTCTTCGTACGCGCGGCCATTTGCATCACTACCTTCGGGGAAGATCCGCCGCTCCATGGGCTTCTTCAGCCGAGCGGACTTGTTCTCCTCTAGCGTATGCAGATCGTCGAGCCGACGCAGAAACAGAAGGTAGGTGATCTGCTCGATGATCTCGAGCGGGTTGGAGATACCACCGGACCAGAAGGCGTCCCAGATGGCATCTATCTGACTCCTGATCTCACCCGTCAGCATGATGGTTTCTCCCCGAACTCATTGGGTCTTCGTCTCAGTGCATTCGTCTACGCCTTGCTGCTCCAGCGTTGGCGGAACCTCACGGTATGAGATTCTAAGCGATTTTGCGCCAACTGAGGTGCGACCACAGTGGTGATAGTTGCGATTCGAGGCCCATTGGGGTGTCAACTCGGGTGTCAAAGTCACCTCTCGCCGCGTCGCGCCCTACGGCTCTGGATACCTGTCGTTAGCTGGGAGCATAGCGTCTAGATCGGACGCCCTGACAGCCACGCCGTCCCGAGAGAGTGCGTCGACGAACGGCGTTGCTGTCAAATCTGCTGTCAGCAGCGATGCGGCGGCTTACCTGATCGCGCTGGAAAGCCCGTTTCAGATACAAAAAGCTGGAGCCAACGCTCGGATTCGAACCGAGGACCTGCTGTTTACGAAACAGCTGCTCTACCACTGAGCTACGTTGGCCCCGTGCGGCCATTGTACGAAACCGCCCGTTAGAGCGGCAACGAGTCCGGCACCCCGTCGTCGCTTGACAGCCTCGCCCAGCTCTTCACTCTCCGCACGCGGGTGGCGCGCCGTGGGTGAAGCGCCTGCCAGTGCGATAATGAGACGGCCATGCGAGTACGAGTGATAGTGGCCATCGTTGCACTGGCCGTCCTCGCCGGCGCCAGCGCAACGACGCACAGAGCCGGTGCCAGTCCAGAGATCACCGGGTATCCGGACTCGATCGCCGGACTCGGCGATTCGATCACGCGCGCGGTGAACAGCGATGCGTTCGGCGACAGGCCGGAGAACTCGTGGGTAACCGGCACTAACGCCTCTGTCGACACGATCTACTCGCGGCTGCTGGCCGTTCACCCGGCCATCTCCGGCAACCGTTTCAACGAGGCCGTCAGCGGCGCCCGGATGACAGACCTCAACGGCCAGGCGCAGGACGCTGTCGCTGCGGGCGCCGAACTCGTTACGGTCTTCATGGGCGCGAACGACGTCTGCACATCCTCGGAGGCTTCGATGACCTCCGTCGCTACTTTCCAGGCGCAGTTCGAGACGGCGATAGCGACGTTGGCCAGCGGCCTGCCGGACGCGCGCATCGCGGTCCTCAGCATCCCGGACATCCACAACCTCTGGGCGATCCACAAGGATAACGCCACCGCGCGCTTCATCTGGGCCTTCGCCAGCATCTGCCAGTCGATGCTCGCCGACCCTCTCTCCACCGACCCCGCGGACGTCCAGCGACGCGCCAACGTGCGGCAGCGGAACATCGACTTCAACGACGTGCTGAACAGCGTCTGCGCTGAGTACGTCCACTGCAAGTTCGACGGCTACATCGGTTTCAACACAGTATTCACGCCGGCACACGTCTCCACGATCGACTACTTCCACCCATCGGTCGCCGGCCAGGCGCTGATCGCCCAACTGGCTTGGGACACCGCTTTCGATTGGACGGACGCTACGCCGCCGGTCTCGGACTCAACCGGCGGCGAGATCGCCGGCGGTGCGTCTGTAACGCTTTCTGCGATCGACAACGACGCGGTCTCCGGCATCGAGTACCACACCGGAGGCGCCTGGGCGAAGTACGACGCCCCGCTCAGCCTCGCGACCGGTACGGTCGTCACCTGGCGCGCGGTCGACGTCAACGGCAACAGCGAGGCCACCCACACCTGTCGCATCGGCGGCTGGTCGTGGCCCTCCGGCGACGCCGACTGCGACGGATTCACCAGCGCCGACGAGGGTAGCATCGGCACCGACTCCAGCGTGGCGTGTGACGACGGCCTGGGCCTACCTGACTGGCCCCCGGACTTCGACAACAACAGGACGATCAACATCGTGGATGTCTTAGCGCTCAAACCCGTCTTCGGGTTGCCCAGTTCGCGTCATGACCTCGACGCTTCCGGCGGGCCGGTGAACATCGTCGACGTGCTGGCGCTGAAGCCAGTGTTCGGGCAGAGCTGTACGTCCTAGACGCACGCAATGGGTCGTATAATCGCTGTATGAGTCGCAAGGCACTGACCATTGGCGTGGCAGCCGTCGCG
>JADFTG010000200.1 GCA_022560365.1 Chloroflexota bacterium
CCTCGGCGTTCCAGCCTTGCCGAAGGCGATGGAAGAGATCATGATCGAGCGAAATGCCCGGCTCGCCGAGCTGACGGGGGCGCGGCTTCACGTCCAGCACATCACCACGGCGGGCGGAATCGAAATTTTGCAACGATACAAGGCCAAAGGCGTGTCCATTACGGGTGAGGCGACGCCGCACCATTTTACGCTAACCGACGATGCTGTATTGGAGTTCGACACCAACGCGAAGATGAACCCACCGCTGCGGGAACAGGAGGATGTCGATGCCATCAAGCAAGCCATTGCCGACGGGACGATCGACTGCATCGCGACCGACCACGCGCCGCACGCGACGCAGGACAAGCTGTGCGAGTTCGACGCCGCGGCGATGGGCATCAGCGGCCTCGAGACGGCGCTGGCGCTCTGCCTGACGGCGATCCCGCTGACTCAGGCCGTCGAGCGGCTGACGATCGCGCCGGCGGCGACGCTGGGGCTCGCCCGGCACGTGCCGGGCGTCGGTTCGCTCTCGAAGGGCGCGCCGGGCGACGTTGTGATCATAGACCCGGAGGCGGAGTGGACGGTGGAGCCGGAGACGTTCGCGAGCCTGGGCAAGAACACACCGCTGGCCGGCCGCACGCTCAAGGGCCGCGTGGTGGCGACGATTTACGGCGGGAAGGTAGTGCACGATGCCCGCTAGACCCGCGCAACTCGTGCTCGAAGACGGGACGGTGTTTCGCGGCGAGTCGTTCGGGGCGGACGTGGCGGCGACGGGCGAGGTGGTGTTCTCGACGGCGATGACGGGCTACCAGGAGATGCTCACGGACCCGTCGTTCGCGGGGCAGGTGCTGGTGCTGACGTACCCGCTGGCCGGCAACTACGGGATCAACGCCGAGGACGTCGAGTCGAAGCGCATCCAGGTCGCCGGGCTGGTCGTGCACGAGGCCTGCGATGCGCCCTCGCACTGGCGCTCCGAGCGGACGCTGGGCGAGTACCTAGCGTCGGAGAACGTGCCGGGGATCGCCGGCGTCGACACTCGCGCGCTGACCCGCAAGCTACGGGACGCCGGCGTGATGATGGGCGCGATGACGGCGGACGAGACGCCGGAGCAGGCGCTGGCCCGTCTGCGCTCGGCCCCCAGATACGGGGAAGTCGACCTCGTGCGCGGCGTCAGCACGGACGAGCCGTATGAGTGGGAGTCGACTGCTGCGGATGTCGGGCTGAAGCCCGACCTTCAGAGAAATGTGGTCGTCGTGGACGACGGGGTGAAGTACAACATCATGCGCCTGCTGGCCGAGCGCGGCTGCCGCGTGACGGCGCTGCCGCCGGACGCCGACGCGGAGACGATCCTGGCGCTCTCGCCGGACGGGATCCTGTTCTCGCCGGGGCCGGGCGACCCGAAGTTCCTGGACTACCAGGTGGCGACGGTGCGCTCGCTGATCGGCAAGGCGCCGATCCTGGGCATCTGCCTGGGCCACCAGGTGCTGGGGCGGGCGTTCGGCGCGGAGACGTTCAAGCTGAAGTTCGGGCACCGCGGCGCGAACCACCCGGTGCAGGACGTCGCGACCGGCCGCGTACACATCACGGCGCAGAACCACGGCTACGCGGTCGATCCGGACGGCCTGTCGAGCGATATCGAGGTCTCGCAGATACATCTGAACGACGGCACGTGCGAGGGGCTGCGCCACCGCAGCGAGCCGGTGATCTCGATCCAGTACCACTCGGAGGCTTCGCCGGGGCCGCTGGACAACGTTTACGTGTTCGACCGCTTCGTCGAGATGATGGACCGAGTGGACGGTGGTTAGTGGACAGGATTCCGAAGGCCAGGCTTAAGCCTGGCGAGGAGGACGCCCCATGGCTGAGCCAACCTACAGACAGGCCACGACGGACGACGCCGACGGAATCGCGGCGGTGGGCGCCGCGGTGTGGGAGGAGCTGGGCGCCGGCAGCGGGCTGCCCGGCGCGCCGACGGCCGAGGGCGTGGTCGCGCGGATGAAGGAGCTGGGCGACCGCGGCGGCACGTTCGTCTGCGCCGACGGCGAGACGGTCTGCGGCTTCGCGTTCGTGCAGCCGGACGTGAACCACCCGAGCGAGGCGGTGCTGGGCGTGTGGCTGGTGCCGGAGGCGCGCGGCAAGGGATACGGCCGCGAGCTGGCGGTAGCTGGCACGGACTGGGCGCGCGAGGCGGGGTACAAGAGCCTGCGGGGGACGATTCCGGAGGGGAACGAGCCGGCGCTGTCGTTCTTCGGGGACTTCGCGAGCATGGCGCAGATCGTGGGCCAGGGCATGGAGTACGAGCTGCCGCTGTGAAGATACTGATCCGCGACAAGAAGGGGATACGCGAGCTTGATGAAGGATACGCCAGTGAGTCCGAAATGCAACGGTTTCTTATGGAGCACGCCGATCTGATGCCGATGGAAGACATCGATCTATCTGCGCCTCCTCTCCTCTGTATCGGATGGGAAGTAGGAGTTGTTAGCGGGGCCGAAGACCTCCTGTACATCGACGCTAATGGAATGCTTACGGTCGTCGAAACGAAGCTGCGTAAGAATCCGGAGTCCCGACGCGAGGTGGTTGGTCAGATACTCGAGTACGCTGCCCAGATGTCAACGTGGACGAGCAGCGATGTAGAGCGCCAAGCCGAGACGTTTTTCGCGTCGAAGCACTCGCCAAAGCAGTATCTCGGCCATTCACTTAGACAGGCGATGGAGGCCCACGTTAGGCCTGACGACGCCGAGGAAGTTTTTGACCACGACCAGTTCCTAGATGCTGTTCAGGCAAACATCGAACGCGGCCACATCCGCCTAGTGATTGCCATTGATGAGCCACCTGACCCGCTGATCAAGACTGTGGAGTTCGTCAATCGATTCAGTATGCATTTCGAGCTCTATCTCGTTCAGCTCAAGCGCTTCACCGATTCACATAGTGGAGCGGATATTTTCGTGCCAGCCATCTTCGGCAAGGTAGCGCCAACACCGTCAGGAGAAGGCCCGAGGCCTAGTCGCTTCTGGGACTACGATTCCTTCTTCGAAGAGCTTCGCGACTCGCAGGATGACACCGTCATCCAATACGTCACGGTGGTCTACGAAGAGTTCCGAGAGTGGACTGATGAGGAGCTTTGGGGATCAGGAATCACCTACGGCAGCTTCAACCTAGTCGTCCTCAACGGAGACCTGAGAGTCAACATGGCCGCGATCACGACGAGCGGCATCCTATATGTGACCTTCGAGCAATTAGCCTCGAAGGTTGGCGAGGAAATCGTCGAATCTCTCAAGAGAGACCTCGAGAGCATCGACGGCGTCTCCTTGCCGGCTGATGTTTCTCGGAGAAATCCTCGCGTGCCTGAAGTAGCACTCCGCGATCCGACGAGACTACGCGCGGTTCTGTCAGCCATCAAGAGCGCCGTCGACAGCGTTCACGCTCTATGAC
>JADFTG010000201.1 GCA_022560365.1 Chloroflexota bacterium
CACCCCCCACCAACGCCACCGCCCCTTGGCCGGTCCCGCCCCCGTGCCTTACCCCCCCCGCCGTGGGCACACGCTTTCATCCCATCGCGACGAACTATCCCCACTTCGTGACGACCACGACCCGCGAGCGCCGACCGGTCTTCGTCGATGATCGGGCCTCATCGCTGCTCATCGAAATCCTTGAGGCCTCGCGAACAGAGACCGGCACGCAGCTGCTCGCGTACGTCGTCATGCCGGATCATGTCCACCTGCTCGTCGTCCCCGGGCGACTGGGTTTGGGACACTTCATGCGTCTCGTGAAAGGCAGATTCGCACGCTACTGGAATCAGAGCGAAGGCCAGGTGGGTGCATTGTGGCAGGAACGCTACTACGAGACTGTGATTCGCACCGATGCGGGCCTCAAGAGGTGTATCGACTACATTCACTGGAATCCCGTGACCTCAGGACTGTCGGAGGATGCCAGCGTGTATCCGTACAGCTCTGCCAGCCGGCACCACATCCCAGGTGATCTTGCGTCTTACTTGACCGCGTCGGACACTGGCCAGGCTGAAGCCTGGCCTTCGGCTGTGGCTGCACTCGCTTCCGGCGACTGACTCGCGCCTCTCGTGCCTGCGCTGGTAGACTCCGGGCGATGGTTTACGAACTCAGCCGCGGCGGCTACGTTGTCACCACGGACGCCTCGCGGCTCGACATCGACTATATCCACCGCTTCCTCACCGAGAGCTACTGGGCACGCGGCATCCCCCGCGACGTCGTCGCCCGCGCGATCGAGAACTCTCTCAACTTCGGCCTCTTCAAAGGCGAGCGGCAGGTCGGCTTCGCCCGCGCGATCACCGACCGCGCCTGGTACGCCTACATCGCCGACGTCTTCGTCGACGAGGCCCACCGCGAAAAAGGCCTCGGCAAGCTGATCATGGAAGCCGTCACGTCGCACCCCGACCTCCAGAACCTGCGCCGCATGATGCTGGGCACCGCTGACGCGCACGGCCTCTATCGCCAGTTTGGTTTCACAGATCTCGACCAGCCGGAGCGCTGGATGGTGCGCGGCGACCCCGCCATCTACCAGAAGGCTGCGTCGTGAGCGCCCCCTCTCGTATCGTCCTCACCGGCTTCTCCGGCAGCGGCAAGTCCGCAGTCGCGCCGCTGCTCGCCCAGCACTTCGGCTGGGACGTCGTTGACACCGATCAACTCGTGGAAGAGCGCGAGGGGAAGCCGATCCTCGACATCTTCCGCGACGCCGGTGAGGACGCCTTCCGCGACCTCGAGTCCGCCGCGATCGCCGACGCCTGCGCGCGTGACAACGTGGTCATCTCCGCCGGCGGCGGCGCTGTCCTCCGGGCGGAGAACCGGCGCGCTGGCCGAAGCCGCCTTCGTCGTCTGCCTGGAGGCGCGCCCGGAGACGATCCTGGCGCGGCTGACCGCACGCGGCGATACGGAGCAGCTCGACCGTCCTCTCCTCGCCACGGACGACCCGCTTGCGCGCATAACGGAGCTCAAGGCCGCGCGCCAGCACCTCTACGCCCTCTGTGACTGGGCCGTTCACACCGACGGCCTCACGCCGGAGCAAGTCGCCGCCGAAACCATCCGCGCCCACGACGAGCGCGCCGCCGAGATCCTCGCGGCCGCCGGTCGCGTCGAGGCGATGACCGCGCCCGCCGCGCCCGCGCCGGCGAGGACTCTGCACGCGGTCCCCGAGGGCGCGGCCTGCATGGTGGGCGCGGCGTCCGGCGAGTACCCGGTCTTCGTCGGCTGGGGCACGCTCTCGGGTCTCGGCGGGCTGCTGCGCGACGCTGGCCTCGACCGCTATGCCTACGTGATCAGCGACGAGACCGTCTGGCACCACCTCGGCGACGAGGTCGAAGCGTCCCTGCGCGCCGCCGGGATCGAATTCGACTCCTACACCGTCCCTCCCGGCGAGGCCAGCAAGTCGCTCGACTCCGCCTCCGGCCTCTACGACTGGTTGATCGACCACCGCGCCGAGCGCGGTCACACAGTCGTCGCCGTCGGTGGCGGCGTCGTCACCGACCTCGGCGGGTACGTTGCGGCCACCTTCGCGCGCGGCATCCCGCTCGTCCACGTCCCCACCAGCATGCTCGGCCAGGTGGACGCGGCCATCGGCGGCAAGGTCGCCGTCAACCATCCGCGCGCCAAGAACATGATCGGCGTCTTCCAGCAGCCCCG
Source organism: Chloroflexota bacterium (assembly GCA_022560365.1). Classification (GTDB taxonomy): domain Bacteria; phylum Chloroflexota; class Dehalococcoidia; order SM23-28-2; family RBG-16-64-32; genus CF-162. Next base: position 2,182 of record JADFTG010000201.1, read on the forward strand.
CTTCGTCCTCGCCGACGCCGCCGTTATGCGCACGCTGCCGGAGCGTGAGATCCGCTCCGGCCTGGCCGAAGCGATCAAGATGTCGCTCCTTGACTCCGAAGACCACGTCGCCTTCCTCGAAGACAACGCCGAAGCCATCCTCAAGCTCGACCGCGACGCCACCGTCGAGGCCGTCCGCCGCAGCGTCTGCTTCAAGGCCGCCGTCGTCTCCGAAGACGAATTCGAGACCACCGGCCGGCGCTCCGTCCTCAACTACGGTCACACGCTCGCCCACGCTATCGAGTCCACCACCGGCTACAGCCGCTTCCGCCACGGTGAGGCCGACGGCATCGGCATGATGGCCGCCGGCCGGATGAGCGTGGCGATGGGCCTCCTCGCCCCAGAGATTCTCGACCGCCAGCGCGCACTGCTCGAGCGCTACGGCCTGCCCACGAACGCCGACGGCCTCGACCGCGCGCGCCTCCTCGCCGCCGTCGCGCTCGACAAGAAGGTGCAGGGCAAGAAGGTGCGCTGGGTGCTTCTCGAAGGCATCGGTCGTCCCGTCCTCCGCGACGACGTCCCCGGCGAGGTTGTGGCGTCGGCCCTCGATTCCGTTCTGGACTGAGCCATGACCGATCGGCCGTCGTACGCCCTGCACGCCGTCGTTCGCGGCCGGGTGCAGGGCGTCGGCTTCCGCGACTACGTCGAATCGCGTGCCCGCTCGCTCGGTCTCACCGGCTACGTGCGCAACCTCCCTGACGGCCGCTCACTCGAGGTCGTCGCTGAGGGTCCGCGCCGCGACCTCGAACGCCTCGCCGGCTACCTGCGCCAGGGCCCGTCGGGCGCTCATGTCACCGCCGTGGACACCGACTGGCGCGCCCCAACCGGCGCTCATCCCGGCTTCCGCGCCACGTACTGAAGGTTCCGCCTCGGGACGGACGTACGCGTGGCATCACCGACGCCTCTTCCCGCTCGTCCTGAGGCTCTCGAAGGACTAGCGAACCAGCCACACTCCGCCCACCCAGCTCGTCGCCGACACGGCTGCGTTCTGTAATCTGCGTAACACCTTTCGGCGTACCATATGCTGGAATGGTAGACGTGAGCATCGTGGCCCGCCTGCGAACGATTCGGCCGCCTCTGGCCTTCTTCTTCATCGCGGCGGCCGCGCTTATGGTCGCGGCCTGCGGGGGCGGTTCTGGCCCGACCGGCGAAGGCGGGCTGGACATCCCAG
>JADFTG010000202.1 GCA_022560365.1 Chloroflexota bacterium
CGGCGGTGCGCCCGCCTCGAGCTCGTGCGGCAGCTCGAAGGCGAGTGGCGCTGGTTCGATCAGTTTCGTTGCGTAGTCTGCTTCCGCGGTTGCGATCATGTCGTCTCACACGGCCGTAGCCGTCTCCTGTGCCTTGACGCGACGGAACGCCGCGGTCTCTTCCTCGACCAGCCGCACGAACGCCGGTGCGGCGACGTGTGGATCGGGCAGGCCCGAAAGGTCCTCGCCCGGTTCCGCCAGCTGGTGCATCGTTGTGTTCATGTCGCCCGGGTCGACGGCGTAGACGCGCACGCCGGAGCCTTCGAGCTCGGCCGCCAGCGTTCGGGACAGATGCTCGAGCGCCGCCTTGCTGGCACCGTAGCCGCCCCAGCCTGGGTACGCCTCGACGCCGGCGTCGGAGCTGACGTTGATGATTACGCCGTCCCCTTGTTCTCTCATCCCGGGGAGGACGAGCTGCGCCAGGTGCAGAGGCGCCAGGACGTTCACTCGCAGGACGCGTTCCAGCTCTTGCCACGGGTAGTCTTCGAGCGCCGGCATCGGGCTCGGGCCCAGTTCCGAGGCGTTGTTGACCAGCACGTCGATGCGGCCGAACCGTGATACCGCGGCGTCTACCAGCCGCTCCGCGTCCTGCGAGACGTCGAGGGCCAGCGCCTCCACCTCTGTGCTTTCGCGAAGGCCGCGGGTGGCGGCGTCGAGTGCTTCAGCGCCGCGCGCCGCGATCACGAGCTTCGCGCCTCTGGCCGCGTACTCACGGGCGATCTCCAGGCCCAGCCCGCGTGACGCTCCAGTGATCAGGGCCACTGTGTTCTCTAGTCTCATCATGCTCTCCTTGTCGCTTGTTCCTCTGCCTTCAAGCTAAGGCCGCACAGGCAACGACGCATGAGGCTAGAGTCTCGGTTGGGATCGGGAATCAGTCCTAAGACCAGAGGGAGAGCCGGGCGTTATTCGAGGTCGACGAGGTGCTGCCGGACGGCGTAGAGTGCCGCCTGGGTGCGGTCGGCCAGATGCAGCTTCTGGAGGATGTTGCTGACGTGCGTCTTGACGGTCTTTTCAGCGACTCCGAGGTCGAGGGCGATCTCGCGGTTCGACATCCCTTTGGCGATCAGGCGGAGGACGTCCATCTCGCGTTCCGTAAGTGCGCTCGGGTCGGCCCTCGTCCGCTTGCCCTCGGCGAACTCGCGCATGAGCTTACCGGCAACGGCCGGATGCAGGAGCGCCTCGCCGCGGTAGACGGTGCGGATGGCATCGCCCAGCTCCGCCGGCTGGACGTCTTTGAGGAGATAACCGGCCGCTCCGGCCTTGATGGCGGCGAACACCTTCTCGTCGTCCGTGAAGCTCGTCAGCACGAGTACTCGCGTCGACGGGCTCAGCGCTTTGATCTCCCGCGTGGCTTCGATGCCGTCCTTGGACGGCATCACGAGGTCCATCACAACGACGTCTGGTACCAGCTCAGCGGTGAGCCGGACGGCCTCTGCGCCGTCGCTGGCTTCACCTACGACTTCGATGTCGTCCTGCAACTGCAGGAACGTGCGCAGGCCCTGCCGTACGACGGCGTGGTCATCGGCGATCAGCACGCGGATCTTCTCAGCCAACGGGCGCCTCCACGACGATCCGTGTCCCCTGTCCCGGCGCGGACTCGATGCTCAGTTCGCCGCCCAGTTCGCCCGCGCGCTCTTCCATCGATGTGATCCCCAGCCGCTTGCTCCGGATGCCGGGCTCGTAGGGGTCGAACCCGCGGCCGTCGTCTCTGACGCTGAGCCGCACGCGACCGTCCGTCACGCCAAGATCGAGCGTCACCGAGGTCGCCTGAGCGTGTTTGACCGCGTTGCTCAGCGCCTCCTGGGCGATCCGCAGAAGCTGCCGCTCGATGTCCACCGGCAGCGCTTCGTAACTTTCGCCACGCAGCTGGACGTCGAGGCGCGAGACGCGGCGGACGACGTCGACGTGCTTTCGCAGCGTCTCCAGGAGACCCTCCGACTCGAGCTCGGCCGGGCGCAGCTCGAAGATGAGTGACCGCATCTCATCGGCGGCCTGGCGGGCGAGGTCCCGTAACGTCTCGGCCTGCACTTTTGCCTCCGCCGGCTCTGAGTCGATCAGCTGGGCCGTCGCCTCCGCCGTCAGCGAGATGCTGAACAGCGTCTGCTTGACGCTGTCATGCAGGTCGCGGGCCAGCCGGTTACGTTCTTCGACGGCGCTCAGCTCCCGGCTGCGTTCGTGAAGACGCGCGTTCTCGATCGCCACGGCCGCGTGTGCTGCCAGCATCTCGATCGCCTCCTGGTCCTCATCCGAGAACTCTGGCGCGTCGACCTTGTCGGTGAGGTAGATCGCCGCGATCACCGAGCCGCCCGAGACGATCGGCACGCCGAGGAACGATGACATTCGCGGGTGTGCGTCCGGCCACCACTCGAACCGGGGGTCCTTGCTGACGTCTGCGGCGCGGTAGGCGCTGGTTTCCTGGAGCATCGCCGCCAGCAGGCCGTGGCGCCGCGGCAGCGGCCCGATCCTCGCCACCAGCTCGTCGCTCATCCCCGTGAAGATGAACTGACGGAACTCCTCGCCGCCTTCGTCCGGTATGCCGAGCGCGCCGTACTTCGCGCCGACGAGCGAGCGCGCGCTTTCGATTAGCTTGCGCAGGCTTCGTTCCGGCCGCCGCTCGGCCAGGATCGCGAGGACGGCGTCGCTGATCGCGTGCAAGAGCTGCCGGTCGCCAGAACGAGACATCGTGCCGCCATTTTACGGCTCCGCGAGCGCTCCGGCATCGGACCTGCGGTGTAGGACTGGGCGGCGGAGACGGGGAACGGGGAACAGGGAACAGGGAACAGGGGACGGGGGACGGGGCGTGACGCCGAGCGTCAGCGCCTCGGCGGCGGCCCCGGCACGGCGACTACGCCGCTTTAGGGGGTTAAGCTACACTTGGCGGCATGGACTGGACGAGGCATCTCTTAGGAGGCGATCGGTCGCCTCTAGGATTTAAGCGTCTGAGGGGGAAGAGTAAACTTGTCGCCGAATTTCTTCAGTCGCACCATGATCTGACGGTTGTAAAGCAGGCACGACAACATGGGCGAGCTGGCTGGTTTGTTCCAGCGATGGCTGACACCGGGAACAAGATGTCTGTGTACGCCTCATTCTTCTTCATGGGTGTGCTCATGGATGAGGCTCCCGAGCTGAGCGTCGGCATTGTAGGGTCGGGCCAGGCTTTTGGAAGCACACTCGAAGGCCGAATAGCAACGGGGCTCCAGCGGATGGTCAAGCAGCACGACCTCGATTTCATCGTCTCAACCAAAGGGGATACTGGTCCGCGCGTTTCATTCCAGCTAACAGACTACTGGCCTTATTCAACGCCTCCAAGCCGTCAATCAGATGATGGCGACGAACAAGCCTATCGCGCGC
>JADFTG010000203.1 GCA_022560365.1 Chloroflexota bacterium
GTCTACGAAATCGTCGATAACTCAATCGACGAGGCGATGGCGGGCTTTTGCGACCGCATCTCCATCGTCATCGGTCAGGACGGCAGCGTAACCGTCACCGACAACGGCCGCGGTATTCCCGTCGACAAGCACAAGCGGACCGGCAAGTCCGCGCTCGAGACGGTAATGACGTACCTGCACGCCGGCGGCAAGTTCGACAGCCAGGCGTACAAGGTCTCCGGCGGCCTGCACGGCGTCGGCGCGGCGGTCGTCAACGCCCTTTCATCCGAAATGTGGGTGGAGGTACGCCGCGACGGCAAGACACACCGCCAGGTGTACGAGCGGGGCAAGGCCAAGGGCTCGCTCAAGACCTCGTCCAACGGCACCAAGGAGACGGGCACCACCACCTGGTTCCTGCCGGACCGCGATATCTTCGAAGACACAACCTTAGACTTCAACACGCTCACGCAGCGCTTCCGCGAGATGGCCTTCCTCACGAAGGGCATCTGGATCACGTTCGCCGACGAGCGCATAGACCGCAACGTTACCTACTACTTCGAGGGCGGCATCCGCTCTTTCGTAGCGCGACTCAACAAGGACCGCCACACCTACCACGACCCGTTCTACATGGAGCGCAGCGTCGAAGGCACGATGGTCGAGGTCGCGATGCAGTACAACGATGGCTTCAACGAGTCGACTTTCTCGTTCGCCAACTGCATCCACACTACCGACGGCGGCACGCACCTGACAGGCTTCCGGTCCGCCCTGACGCGCGCGCTCAACGAGTACGCACGCAAGGCGAAGATACTCAAGGACGCCGACTCCAACCTCTCCGGCGAAGACACGCGCGAGGGCCTGGTCGCCGTCATCAGCGTCAAGCTCGCCGAGCCGCAGTTCGAAGGCCAAACGAAGACGCGCCTCGGCAACGCCGAGTTGAAGGGCATCGTCGAATCCGCCCTCGGTGAAGCGCTCTCCAGCTGGCTTGAGGAGCACCCGTCGGACGCCCGCAAGATCATTGAGAAGGGCCTGACGGCGGCACGCGCCCGCGAAGCCGCCCGCAAGGCGCGTGACCTCGTGATCAAGAAGGGCTTCCTTGACGACAGCGTCCTGCCCGGTAAGCTGGCCGACTGCTCCGAGCGCAACCCGGAAGTGCGCGAGCTGCACCTGGTGGAGGGCCCTTCGGCCGGTGGCACCGCCAAGGAAGGCCGCGACCGGCGCTTCCAGGCGATCCTGCCGCTGCGAGGCAAGATCCTGAACGTCGAGAAGGCGCGCCCGGACAAGATGCTGGCCCACGAGGACATCAGGGCCGTGATCACCGCGCTGGGCGCCGGCTTCGGCGAAGACTTCGACGCGGCCAAGCTGCGCTATCACCGCGTGATCATCATGACCGACGCCGACGTCGACGGCGCGCACATCCGCACGCTGCTGCTGACGTTCTTCTTCCGCTACATGCCGGAGCTGATCGATGGCGGCCACCTCTACATTGCGCAGCCGCCCCTCTACCGCGTGAAGAAGGGCAAGGACATACGCTGGTTCTTCTCCGACAAGGACAAGGACACGTACCTCAGCAAGATCAAGGACACCAGGGGCCTCTACGTACAGCGCTACAAGGGCCTGGGCGAGATGAACCCATCGCAGCTCTGGGAGACGACGATGGACCCGGAGGTCCGCACCGTCCTCGAGGTCACCGTGCCGGACGTGATGGAGGCCGACCGCGTCTTCAGCGAACTGATGGGCGAAGAAGTCGCCCCGCGCAAGCGCTTCATCCAGGCGCACTACGATAGAGCCACGCTGGACGTCTAGAGACGCACCCGTCCGTATACTGGACACGTGCCCGACAATAGCGGACCGGACCGTTTCAACGACTTCCTGCTCAGCCTCCACGGCACAGATCCGTTCGCCGAAGTAGCTGACGCCTCGGAAGCGCACCGCATCGAGCACGCGTCCAGCCTCGCGGGTGGTGAGCAAGAGTGCGGCGCGTTTCCATCGAGCGCACTGAAGATGCGCCTGCTCGCCGCCATCGGGCGCGCGACCAACGCCAGAAGGGTGCTTGAGATCGGCGGCGGGTTGGGCTACAGCGCCATCTGGTTCGCCGACATCGTTGGCGACGGCGGGCGCGTAGAGACGATAGACCGCTTCACCGAGCACGTCGATATGATCCGCCGCTACGCGGAGCGGTTCGGAATGGGGGATCGCATCACAGCGCTGGCAGGCGAAGCAGATGACGTCCTGCCCACTCTCGATGGCGCCTACGATATCGTCCACGACGACGGTTGGTTCGGGGCCCAGCCGTCGTACTACGATCGGCTCGCAGGCCTCCTCCGGCCGGGCGGACTGTTGGTGATGTCGAACTGGTTTCTTCTGGAGCACGCGGTAACGGGCCAGTCGCCGGTCGATTGGTCACAGGTCCTCGGGCCCAGCTGGGCGGAGGACATCAAGTCCTACGCGCGCCGCCTCGCCACCGACGAACGCTATCAAGTATCGTTCGTCCAGCGCCCGGCCGTCGCCCTCGCCTACAGGCGTCCTGATGCCTGAGGCTTCCCAGACCGTCCTCATCTTCGAAACGACCGCCGGCGACCCGCCCGTCGAGTTCCTCGGCGACTCCAGCGACATCGTCTACTTCATCTCGATGGCGCACTCCGAGCGCTACGGCGCGGACCACCCGCTGGCCAGGGCCTCGAGTATCATCAAGCGCCGGCTGCGCGTCCCCATGGGCCCCCTGCTCAACTTTGGGGACGCGGCCGCCGAAAACGCCGCGGAGGAAGAGCTCCTGGAGCGACTCTGGCAGGACGCGGCAGGACTGGCCGAATGCGCCCGCTCCGTGGCCTCAGCGATCGAGTCGGACGAAGAGCTGCGGGAGATGACATCGGCCCTGCCGGAGCTGCCGGACTCCCGTCGCAAGCGCCTCGTGGAGGAGTTCGGCTTGCCGGAGTACGACGCTCGACAGCTAACCCTGAGCAAAGTAACGGCCGACTTCTTTGAGGCGTGCGCCGAAGAGAACGATAGGAGGTCCGGCCAGGCGGCCAGTAGTGGAAGGTACAAGGCCATCGCCAACCTGATGCTGGGAGAGATGGCCCGGCTTTTGAACGCCACCGGCCAGGAGATGGACCAGCTGAAGGTCCAACCCCTCCATCTGGTGGAGCTGCTGGACCTGGTGGAGTTAGAGGTGCGGGAGCTGCTGACGTCGTATGAGTTCCCGGGGGACGACCTGCCGGTGGTGCGGGGGTCGGCGCTGAAGGCGCTGGAAGGGGACGAGGACGCGGCACAGGAGATCGAGGCGCTGATGGCGGCGGTGGACGAATATGTGCCGATACCGGAACGGGACATGGACAAGCCGTTTCTGATGCCGATCGAGGACGTGTTCTCGATCTTGGGACGCGGGACGGTGGTGACGGGGCGTGTGGACC
>JADFTG010000204.1 GCA_022560365.1 Chloroflexota bacterium
GCGCCAGCGGCTGCCTGATCACGTTATCGCCGTTGGTGGCGATAACGAACGGCTCGCCTTCCGGTACCTGGCGGTAGCCCTGCTTGAGCGCGCCGCCGCGGCCCAGCGGCTCGGTCTCGACCGAGTACTGCACGCGGACGCCGAACGATGAGCCGTCGCCGACGTGCGCCTGCAGGACGTCCGCCTTGTAGCCGCAGAGGAAGACGGCGTCCGTGACGCCGTTCTCGCGCAGCCACTCGAGTTGTCGCTCGGCGATCGGCCGGCCGGCGACCGGCACCATGTTCTTCGGCCGGTCGTCAGTCAGGGGCCGCAGTCGCTCACCCTCGCCGCCGGCGATGATCAGCGCGTACACCTAGGCCCGCTGCGCTTCCCCGGCCGGCGTCTCGGCGCCGAGTTTCGCCGCCGCCGCGCGCAGTTCGTCCGCCTTGTTCGTCTCCTCCCACGGCGCCTCGATGTCCATGCGGCCGAAGTGCCCGTATGAGGCGGTCGGCCGGTAGATCGGGCGGCGCAGATTGAGGTCGCGGATGATCCCCTTGGGGCTGAGATCGAAGTGATCGCGGACGAGTTGCTCGATCGCCCCGTGGTTGATCTTGTGCGTGCCGAACGTCTCGACAGAGACGCCGATCGGCTGCGGGTGCCCGATGGCGTACGAGAGTTCGACTTCGCAGCGATCCAGCAACCCGGCGGCGACGAGGTTCTTGGCGACCCAGCGCGCGGCGTATGAGGCCGAGCGGTCTACCTTCGACGGGTCCTTTCCGGAGTACGATCCGCCGCCGTGCCGGCCAATGGCGCCGTAGGTGTCGACGATATTCTTGCGCCCGGACAATCCGCTGTCGGCCGCCGGGCCACCCAGGACGAACGATCCGCTGCGGTTGATGTGGATCTCCGTCTTGTCGTCGATCCAGTGGTCGAGGACGGGCCTGACAACGTGCTCGTTGATGTCGCTCCGGAGCTGTTCGATCGTAATGTCGGGATCGTGCTGTGCGGCGATAACAACGGCGTGCGCACGTTTCGGCTTGCCGAACTCGTACTCGATCGTCACCTGCGACTTGCCGTCGGGGCGCAGGTAGGGAAGCGTTCCGTCCTTGCGCACCTGCGCCAGGCGCAGGCAGAGGCGGTGCGCCAGGCTAATGGGCAGGGGCATCAGCTCTGGCGTCTCGTTGCAGGCGAAGCCCAGCATGATCCCCTGGTCGCCGGCACCCTCGTCCTCGCCGACGGCGTCCGAAATCTCCCGTGACTGCTCCTTGACGGAGACGAGGACGCCGCAGCTCTCGGCGTCGAAGGCGTACTCTGGCTTTGTGTAGCCGATGTCGGCAATGACGTCGCGAACGATCTTTGTGATGTCGACGTAATGGCTGGTGGAGATCTCGCCGATAACCATCACGAGGCCGGTCGTCACCACGACTTCGCAGGCGACGTGGCCGTCCGGGTCGTGCGCGATGATCTCGTCGAGGATCGCGTCGGCGATCTGGTCGCAGACCTTATCCGGGTGGCCCTCCGTCACGCTCTCGGAAGTGACCAGAAGGCTGGGGCTGCTCATGAACGTCATGGTCATCGGGGTGACACCTCCGTGTTTGAGTCTGTTATTGGTTGGCTTATTGTCGTTGCTGGAGCGAGAGTTGCCTCCGTTGGAGAGTGAACCACTCGAGTGAGTGGCCCCAGCTCACACCTGGAGGGTCCGCTTCGCGCGGATGGGGTGCAAGTCCCCCGCTCTCCGCTCTGTCGCTGCCGGTTCGTCGTTGACACCGCAAGTGCTTGAGGCGAGAATGTAAACACCAGGTGTGAGTTGCGGCCACCACTCAGTGGTGGAATGCGAAGGAGCGGGCCAAGCGCCCGCTTTTTCATTTCCCCGGGCACTATGTGCCCACTTCCCAGCTGTTCAGGTAGCGTTCCTGCTCTTCCGTCAGCGCGTCGATCTCGATGCCCATCGACTTCAGCTTGAGGCGAGCGACCTCGTTGTCGATCTCCGGCGGGACGGTGTGCACTTCGGTCGTCAGCTTGCCCTGAGAGCGCGTGATCAGCTCGGCGGCGAGCGCCTGGTTGGCGAAGCTCATGTCCATCACGCTCGCCGGGTGGCCCTCCGCCGCGGCGAGGTTGATCAGTCGCCCTTCGGCCAGCAGGAAGATCTTGCGGCCGTCCATCAGGTGGTACTCTTCGACGCTGTCACGCACGCGGCGCTGCGATTCGCTCATCTCCTTTAGCGCCGCGATGTTGATCTCGACGTTGAAGTGGCCACTGTTGGCGACGATCGCCCCGTCCTTCATCGCCTCGAAGTGCTGGCGGTCGATGATATCGCGGTCGCCGGTGAGGGTGATGAAGATATCGCCGAGGCGCGTCGCCTCTGCCATCGTCATTACGTGGTGCCCGTCCATCGTCGCTTCGAGCGCGCGAATCGGGTCGACCTCGGTCACGATTATCTTTGCGCCGAGGCCGCGCGCACGCAGCGCCACACCCTTGCCGCACCAGCCGTAGCCGGCGACGACGACATGCTTGCCCGCCCAGAGAATGTTCGTCGCGCGGGTGATGCCGTCGATCGTGCTCTGGCCGGTGCCGTAGCGGTTGTCGAAGAGGTGCTTCGTCTGTGCCTCGTTGACGGCGACGATCGGGTAGGCCAGCGCGCCGTCCTTCGCCATCGCCCGCAGGCGGATGACGCCCGTTGTCGTCTCCTCCGTGCCGCCGATGATGTCGTCGAGGAGGTCGCGGCGTTCCTTGTGCAGCGTCGCGACGAGGTCGGCGCCGTCGTCCATCGTGATGTTCGGCCTGGCGTCGAGGACAGAGTGGAGGTGGCTGTAGTAGAGCGGGTCGTCCTCTCCACGGACGGCGAATACCGGTATGTTGTAGCGCGCAACGAGCGCCGCCGCCACGTCGTCCTGCGTCGAGAGCGGGTTACTGGCCGCGAGAAAGACTTCCGCGCCGCCGGCCTGCAGCGCGATCATCAAGTTCGCAGTCTCAGTCGTCACATGCAGGCAGGCCGCGAGCCGGACGCCGCGCAGCGGCTTCTCGCGCTCGAACTGGGCCTGGATCAGCTTCATCACCGGCATCTCGCGTGCCGCCCACTCGATGCGGCTCACGCCTTCGTCGGCGAGGGCGAGGTCCTTCACGTCGTGATCTATCGTGGGGTTGATCATCAACTCTCCTTCATGGTCGGTGTTGACATGATTTCGTTTGCCAGGTCGTCACGGAGGCGCAGCACTTCTTGCCAGTGCGGCGTGAAGTCTTCGCGGGTGGGCATCAGCCGCAGCCAGGCCGACTCCTCCGAGTGCCAGACGGCGAAGAGACGCCGTAGCTCCGGCACCGGTTCCGGATGGTCGTCCACGCGCAGGTCGCAGTAGGGATACTCCTCGGTCTGGACGACGTGGATGCCTGCCGATTGACG
>JADFTG010000205.1 GCA_022560365.1 Chloroflexota bacterium
AGCTGCATCAGGTACGGTTCGTAGACGTCCATGATCGTGTCCGCCTCCTCGGAGATCGAAGCTGCGATCGTCTCGATGCCGACAGGGCCGCCGTCGTACTTTTCGATGATCGTGAGCAGCACCTTCTTGTCCACTTCGTCGAGGCCGAGCTCGTCGATTTCCAGGCGCTCCAGCGCCTCGCGGCTGACGTCTGCCGTGATGCTGCCATCGGCGCGGACCTGCGCGTAGTCGCGAACGCGGCGCAGCAGCCGGTTGGCGACGCGCGGCGTGCCACGGGAGCGCGTCGCGATCTCTTGCGTCCCCTCGTCGTCGATCGGCACTTCGAGGATGCCAGCGTTGCGGCGAACGATCGTGGCGATCGCATCGTGATCGTAGAAGTCGAGGCGGTAGACGGCGCCGAAGCGGTCGCGCAAGGGCGCGCTGAGCATCGCGTAGCGGGTCGTGGCGCCGACGAGGGTGAAGCGCGGCACCGAGAGCCGCACGCTGCGCGCACCGGGCCCACGGCCGAGCACGATGTCGAGTGCGAAGTCCTCCATCGCCGGGTAGAGCACCTCTTCGGCGGCGCGGGGCAGCCGGTGCACCTCGTCGATGAAGAGGACGTCGAACTCCTGCAGGCCGGTCAGGATCGCAGCGAGATCGCCCGCCCGCTCGATCGCCGGACCGGAGGTGACGCGCACGGAGACGCCCATTTCGGAAGCGATGATGTGAGCGAGCGTGGTCTTGCCGAGGCCGGGCGGGCCGTAGAGGAGGATGTGATCGAGCGGTTCTTCGCGCTTGGTGGCGGCCTGGACGGCGATCCCGAGGTTGTCCTTGATCTTCTCCTGGCCGATGAACTCATCGAGGCGACGCGGCCGAAGGGTCGTGTCCAGAGATTCGTCTTCGTCTTCCTGGACTTCTCCGGCGATGATGCGGTCTTCAGTGGCCGTCGTACGTCCCCTGTCCTACGTCCGACGGACCCGGAGGGATCAGTCGGATATCGAATGCGCGTTCTACTCGGGCCATTATAGAGGCGCGGGCGGCGCTCAGTCGAGGGGTCGGCGGCGCTGATCAGCAGAGCTCGGCGACGGTTGGGTGCGCGAGCCGCGCGAAGTCCGCGAACGCCATCTCCACGGTCTCGGTGTGGCGGCAGGCCTGGAAGACGATGCGCTCGTCGGCGGCGAGCTGTCTGTCGACGTACACGGGCATTTCGTACAGGTTGCCGAACGGCGGCATCGCGCCGACCTCGCAGTCCGGGAAGGCCCCGGCGAAGTCCACCTCACGGGCGAGACGTACGTTTTCGGTGGCGACTGCATTCATCAGCTTGAGCAGGTCCACGCGGCAGGGAGCGGGCAGGCAGAGCATGACCAGCTCCTCATCGACGATGGCGATCACCACCTTGGCGACCATGCGGCCGGGGACGTGTTCGACGGCGGCGAGGCGCTGCGCGCTGTAGGCCGGTGGGTGGTGGTGCACCGAGAAGGCGACTTGCTGCTCGCGCAGGTAGGATTCGATAGGCGGGGGCGGGTCCTCGCGGGCGAGGAGTCTGTTCAGCAGACCCATGTTCCACTCCTTCCTGTCGGCCCCGATCCGTCCGTTTCGCGGGCCGGTAAGGGCCACGTTGCATCGTTCCGAGCGGCGATGTGAGGAGCGATTCGACGATTGACGTATTCAATCGCCTATCTACGTTGCGTTTATAGACTCAACTCCAGAAAATGTCAAGCCGCGCACGCCTGGGTGCGCCCGCTTTTCGGCTGTTCGCTATCGTAGTATGCTTCGCGCCACCAGAACCGACCCCCAGGAGGAGCCCATGCCGTCCGAACTCAACTTCAAGCCCGCATACGAACTCGCCGAGGCGATCCGCACGAAGCAGCTCTCCCCTGTCGAGCTCATGCAGGCCTGTTTCGACCGCATCGACGAGACGAACGAGACGCTCAACGCCTGGACGGGCATGCGCGACCGCGACGAGCTGCTCGCCGAAGCGCGCGAAGTCGGCGACCGCATCGCGAAGGGTGAAGACGTCGGGCCGCTGGCGGGCCTGGGCTTCGGCGTCAAGGAGCTGGAAGACCTGAAGGGCTTCGCCTCGACTCACGCGTCGGTGCCGTTCCGCGACAACTACCCGAAGTGGGACTCAACCGAGGTGGCACGGCTGAAGGCGGCCGGCGCGATCGCCATGGGCAAGACGAACGCGCCCGAGTTCGGATACACGGCGATTACCAAGAACCTCCTCTTCGGCGTCTCGCGCAACCCGTGGAACCCCGAGCGCACGCCCGGCGGCTCCAGCGGCGGCTCGTCCGCGGCGGTGGCGTCGGGACAGGTGCCGTTCTGCACCGGCTCCGACGGTGGCGGCAGCATCCGTATCCCCGCATCGTGGACGGGGCTGCCCGGCTTCAAGTGCTCCTTTGGGCGCATCCCGCGCGGACCAGCGGAGATGCTTGACTGGGTCGACAACAGCGTCGTCGGGCCGATGGTGCGCACCGTGCGCGACGCCGCGCTCTTCACCGACTGCGTCGTCGGCACATCGGAAGAAGACCCGAACGCGCTACCTCACCCCGGATACAAGTACGTCGACATCCTCGACCAGCTGCCGAAGAAGCTGCGCATCGCCTGGAGCGCCGACCTGGGCTACGCGAACATCGAACCGGACGTGCGCCGCGAGTGCACGGCCGCCGTCAAGGCCTTCGAAGAGATGGGGCACACGGTCGATCAGGTGGACCACGTCTTCGACGACCTCGGCTCGCTCTGGGGAGCCATCTCCAGCACGTCTACCTACGCCACGCTCTACGATAAGCTGGAAGAGCACCGCGACGGCTTCGGCCGGTCGTTCCTGAAGGGCGCGATGTACGCCAAGCGCGTCACCTGGGACAGGTACGGCGACGCTCAGCGGGCGCGGGCGACGCTCGTCAACCAGCTCGCCGAGTTCTTCGGCAAGTACGACCTCCTGCTGACGCCGACGCTGCCGTTTGACGCGATCGACGCCCGCGGCGCCTGGCCCACGGAGGTCGACGGTAAGCCGCTGGCGAACCCTCTGCACGTCGTGCCGTTTACGCCGCCGTTCAACATGTCAGGCCACCCGGCGATCAGCGTTCGCGCCGGTTTCAGCGACAACGACCTGCCGATCGGCCTGCAGATCGTCGCTGGCCGCCACCGCGACGACCTCGTCCTCCAGGCCGGCTACGCCTTCGAGCAGGCGCGGCCCTGGAACGACAACTGGCCAGTGCAGGTACCCGCGTTCGCCAGCTGATACCGCATTGCTGTAAGGAGGGGTTCATGTCTCGCACACTTATCACTGCCGTTATCGCGGCAGTCGTCATCTCGTCGGCAGTTAGTACGGCTGTCTCGTTTGCTGTTGTCGAAATTAGTGACGGCGGTGA
>JADFTG010000007.1 GCA_022560365.1 Chloroflexota bacterium
CCAGTCCCCTTAAAGGTTGACGCCAAGCAGAGTCACCGAATTCAGGTTTAACCCCCACCGCAACTGCAATTCCTTTGGAAATCCGTGTTAAAAGATTCGAGACCCCGTTCGCCCTTCGACAGGCCCAGGGCGAACGGGCTTTGACCTTCGTGGCGAGCTTGTAGAACCAGGAACGGCTGCTTCTCACACACCCTCTGGGGATACCTGTCAGTTCGCGGGCTTGAGGTGTTGCCGGACGGCTTCGACGAGCCCCTCGCCGCGGAGGCCGGTGGCGACGAGTTTGTCGTCGGGGCCGATGAGGAAGGTGGCGGGGATGGCGGACACCCGGAATGCGGCGGCGGCGCGGTGGGCGCCGGCCATATGTGGTGATGCAGGTCATCCAACTATGGGAAAAGGAGTTCGGGGTGGGTGCCCAGCCGGTCATCCCCGCGGACTTCAAGGCTCGCTTCGATGGTCTGCCCATCGACGAGTGGGACACCTTCTGGGCGCACGGCTGGGCCGGCACGATGGATGACTCGACTTTCTACTCCGCGCGTCCGCACGGGCCGATCTACTACCCGTGCAATTGGCTGTGGAAGTCGATGGCGGTGTACTGGGACGGTCGGGTGCCGTCCTGCTGCGCCGACTTCGCGGAAGACCAGATGATGGGGGATCTGCGCGAGCAGTCGATCCTGGAGATCTGGAACAGCGCGCCTTACCGGGCCATCCGGCGTGCGCATGTGGCCGGCGAGCGCTTCCCGCCAGGGACGAAGCGTGATGCCCAGCTCCGCCGCGCGGTGGTTGGCAAGCGTTGAGTCCGCGGGCTTGCGGTACGGCAGGCCGAAGTCTGCCTGCTGCACTGCTTCGACCGGCACGTCGATGCCGGCGCGGCGCAGCACCTCCTCTGCCCACTCCTTGCGCGAGCAGCCGCCCTTGCCGGCGAGGTGGTACAGGCCGAAGCGCCCCGAGGAGACCAGCTTCGCGAGCGCGGCGGCGAGGTCGACCGTCCACGTCGGCGAGGCGATCTCATCGGTAACGCCGCGCAGGGCGCCGTCCGCTTGAGCGCGCTCGATGATCTTCTCTGGAAAGCTGGCGCGGCCGGGCCCGTAGAGCCAGGAGGTACGAACGATGTAGAAGTCGCCGCCTGCCTCCCGTACAGCCTCCTCGCCCGCGAGCTTGCTGCGCCCGTACTCGTTGATCGCGTGCGTGGCGTCGTCTTCGTCGTAGGGCGCACCCTTCTCGCCGTCGAACACTTCGTTCGAGCTGACGTAGGCGATGGGGACGCCGGCGGCCGCGCAGGCCCGGGCGACGTTGCCGGCGCCCTCGCCGTTGACGGTGAGAGCCGTTGCCGGGTCGCGCTCGGCAACAGCGGTGTCGGTCGAGGCCGCGGCGTGGATAACGATCTGCGGGCGGAAGAGCTCGATCGCCTCACTTACCGCGCCGGCCGACGTGACATCGAGCTCGCCGTGGCCGGGCGCGCGGACTTCGTGCCTGGAGAGCGCGTGCTGGAGAGCGACTCCCAACTGCCCCTTGCCACCGGTTACGAGAATGCGCATGTCGTCTACAGACGGTACAGGGCGCGCCGCTACTTGACTACGCCCTGTTCGAGCTCTTCGAGCGTGTACTCGACCTGCTCGTCTTTGAGGCCAGGGTCGTACGGGGGATCTGGATAGTTGATGAGCCATGCTTCCTCGTCGCCGGTGTTCTCGAGGCCCGTGGCGACGTCCTTGGGGATGAAGAGCCGCCTGGGATCGCTGGCATCGAGGGCGTGCTCCTCGCGCACCCATTTCGTCGCGCCATCGCCCTGCGTCTGGCGGTAGAGGGTGATCCGCATCGTTCCCTTCACGCACATGTAGCGAGCGGCGCGGACGCGGTGCAGATGGTAGCCCTTGAAGGCGCCGGGGCTGGCGGCCGTCAGGTAGACCTCGGTCTTGTCGCCGGCTTTGAACAGCTCGATCAAGAAGCCGTTCTCGTTGCCGCCGTGGTCGTACGTCAGGACCTTCTTGGCGGGCTCTTCGCTGATGCTATCGATCATCGGTCAGTCGGAGCGGTCCGGCTTCGCCTCGGCCAGGCGCTTGCCGTACTGCTTGTCGTAGTACTCCTGGAAGCTCTCGTCGCGCACCTTCTCCCACCACCAGCGGTTCTGAAGGTACCACTCGACCGCCTTCTGGATGCCCGCCGTCGCGTCGTGGCGGGGGGCCCAACCGAGCCCGCGCAGCTTATCCGAGTTCATGGCGTATCGGCGGTCGTGGCCGGCACGGTCCTCGACGTGGGTGATCAGCGACCGGGGCTTCTCGGTCAGATCGAGGATAAGGTGCGCGACATCGATGTTGTAGCGGTGGTTGCCAGCGCCGACGTTGTAGGCCTCGCCCGGCTGGCCTTCGTGGAGGATCAGGTCGAGCGCCTCGCAGTTGTCCTCGACGAAGAGCCAGTCGCGCTGCTGCCGGCCGTCGCCGTAGACCGGCAGCGGCTGGTCCTGCAGCGCGTTCGTCGTGAACAGCGGGACGAGCTTCTCGACGTGCTGCCGCGGGCCGACGTTGTTCGCTGGCCGCGCGATGACGACGGGCAGGCCGTACGTCTCGATGTAGGCGCGGCATTGCATCTCGGCGCCGGCTTTGCTCGCCGCGTACGGGCTGCGCGGGTTCAGGGCGTCCGTCTCGCGCGATGTCTGGCCCTCAGGCACGTCACCGTACACTTCATCGGTAGACAAGTGCAGAAATCGCTCTACGCGCGCCTGACGCGCCGCCTCAAGCAGCACATAGGTGCCGTAGACGTCCGTCTGAATGAAAGCGCCCGGCTCCATGAGCGAGCGGTCGACGTGTGTCTCGGCGGCGAAGTTGACGACGCAGTCCGCCTCTTCCATCAGTTCGCCCACGAGCGCCGCGTCCGTGATATCGCCCTGGACGAAGCGATATCGGGGATCGCCGGCGATATCGCGCAGGTTGTCCTGGTTGCCGGCGTAGGTCAGCCTGTCGAGGTTGATGACGTTGGCGTCCTCCCGCTGGCGCAGCAGGCGGAGGATGAAGTTGCTGCCGATGAAGCCGCAGCCGCCCGTGATCAGGTAGGTGCTAGCCATCGGGCATCTCGATGCGGCTGTGGTCGCCAAGGGTAAGGCTGTAGCCGCCGCCGGCGCCGTGGCTGCCGCGGAGCTCGACGTTGCGGCCGATCATGCTCTTCACTACGGGCCAGTGTATCTCCTCGATGCGACTGTCCTCCATCACGACGCTGTCCTCGATCCGGCAACCCTTGATGAGGCAGCGAGCGTCGATCGACGTGTTGGGGCCGATGTAGGAGTCGATGACCTCCGTCTTCGCACCGATGATCAGCGGGCCGCGGAGGACGCTGTTCTCGACCCGTGCTCCGGCCTCGATCACAACCGGATCGTAAACGCGCGTCTTCTCGTCGACTTCGCCCGCGTGACGGGCCTCGATCGTCGACAGGACCATGCGGTTGGCGTTCAGTATGTCGTCCATCTTCCCGGTATCGATCCAGTAGCTCTCCAAGACCTCTGCGCGCACGCCCGCGCCGCGGTCGATCAGCCCCTGGATCGCATCCGTGATTTCGAGTTCGCCGCGTGCGGACGGTTGGAGGTTGGCGATGACGTCGTGGACAGACGGGCCGAAGATGTAAACGCCGATCACGGCGAGGTTAGACGCGGGCTCTCGCGGCTTCTCGACGATGCGTGTGACCACCCCGTCGGTCAGCTCGGCGATGCCGAAAGCCTGCGGGTTGTCCACCGGATGCAGCAGGATCTGCGCCGAGCATCCGTTCGAGAGGTACTTCTCCACGTACGGCTTGATGCCGCCGAGCACGAAGTTGTCGCCGAGGTAGAGGACGAACGGTGAGTCGCCCAGGAAATCGTGCGCCGTCGCCACGGCGTGGGCGATGCCCAGCGGTGCGTCCTGCTGGATGTACGTGACGTTGGCGCCGAACTGCGAGCCGTCGCCGACGGCCGCGCGCACCTGCTCGGCCGTGTCGCCGATGATGACACCGATGTCAGTGATGCCGCACTCGACGAGCTGCTCGATCGTATAGAAGAGCACGGGCTTGTTGGCGATCGGCACGAGCTGCTTGGCGTTGGTGTAGGTGAACGGACGAAGGCGGCTACCCTTTCCGCCGCTGAGCACGAGACCCTTGAGCCCACCGTTCTTGCCGCCGGAGGTGGGCGATGCTGGTTTCTCGCTCTTCTTCGTCGCCGTCGTCGCCATCTCTCAGGTTAACGGCCGCTCCTTCGGCTGGTTGCGCGTGTGCCAGATGAGAGCCCGCAGCGCCGGCACGGCCCGCGCCAGACGCGTCGGGTTGCGGAGGAAGTAGAGCGGTGCGTAGACGAACACGTGCATCAGGAACGCTGTGGCCGTCTGAAGCGGCGTCCCGCGCTTGCGTACGAAGAGCAGTGCGTTGCGCCGGTAAAGGTAGTCGAACTGAGCGTCCGGCGACTGTGAGCGTGATGCCTTGTGCCAGATGTGAGATTGCGGCACGTAGTAGCAGTGCAGACCACGCTCGGCGGCGCGGACGCACCAGTCCGTCTCCTCCCAGTAGGCGAAGTACTGCTCATCGAGAAGGCCCACGGCGGCGAGGGCTTCGGCCGGGATCAGCATGCAGACGCCGTCGGCGTATCCGCGACGCTCCAGACGCTCGAACTGGCCATGGTCGTCCTGGCCCCGCCCGATTTGAGTCGCCACACCGCGCCAGATGCTGACTTCGCCGCCCGTCGAGTAGATCATGCGCGGCCGGTCGTAAAAGTGGGTGCGCGGACAGACGGCGGCGAGGCTGGAGATGTTGCCGGCGGCGTCCACCAGCGCCTGGAGGAACTCCGGCGCGACGACGGTGTCGTTGTTCAGGAGGAGGACGTAGTCGGCGCCGGCTTCGAGAGCGTGCCGGATGCCGACGTTGGCGCCGGCGGCAAACCCGCGGTTCTCCGGCAGGCGCAGGACCTCGATGAAGGCGCTAAACTCGTGCGCCAGCATCGTCGCTTCGTCGCCGTCGGACCCGTTGTCGACGACGATGACGCGCATGGCGGGATAACGGACCGCCTGCAAACTGTGCAGGCACTCGCGAGTATCGGCCAAGCCGTTCCAGTTGAGGATTACGATGGAGACGCTGGGTACGTTGCCCATGCCTGACAAAGAATACCACCACCGTCTCCTTAGAGCCGCCCGGGATCGCGCGAACTCGGTTGCGGCAGGGACGACCTTAACAGCGGCTGAACGCCCGAGCACGGTGTCGGGAACATCGCGCCTGCGGTCAAGTGAGAATATAATTCCCCAGCATGAAAGGCTGCTTCCGGTACGAAACCGAAATCGACCTCAATAACGAAAACAGTTCGCAGACTCAGCTCATCCTCCTAACCGGAAAGAACAAGCGAGTCCTCGAAGCCGGGCCTGCTACGGGCTACGTCACCCGTGTGCTCAAAGAGCGTGGCTGCTCAGTCACCGGGATCGAGATTGACGAGCAGGCAGCCGCCGTCGCTGAGCCATTCTGCACACGGATGATAGTGGGCGACATTGAGAAGATCGATCTGTCAGCCACGTTCGGAGAAGAGCGTTTCGATGTCGTTATATACGGCGATGTACTGGAACACCTGGTGAAGCCTGATCGCGTTCTTGAGAATACCCGCCAGATCCTTGCACCGGGTGGGTACGTCGTAGCATCCATACCAAACGTTGCTCACGCCAGTCTGCGTCTGGCGCTTCTGCGCGGCGATTTCTCGTACACCGATCTTGGACTGCTGGACCGAACTCATTTGCACTTCTATACACGCGAAACTGTGGAGGAACTCTTCCGCACCGCCGGATATGCGATATCCGACTGGAAGCGCATCGTACTGGAGCCGTTCGGCACAGGACAAGATCTGCGCGAAGAGGACTACCCCCCCTTCCTAACCGACGCAATGCGTGAGGATGAAGACGCGCTGACCTACCAGTACGTGGTGAAGGCGTCCGTTAGCAAGGAGCCTGTATCCACTCGCAGCCGGCATGAGGACGGGCATCGGGGTAGCCGCACAGCGATGAGCGCCTCGTTGAAGTCGCTGTGGGCGGAGCATGAGCGGACGGTTGCAGCGGAGCGACAAGCGGCGCATCTCAGATCTGAGCTGGGCGAGACGTTAAAGCAAGTTGAGGAAACTGAGCAGCGGTTGATCGAAGCGGAGCAGCACGCAGGCAATCTGGGCCATGAGCTGAACCTGATCCGCGGCAGCATCGGGTACCGAATGCTGGAGAAGGCGCGGGTGCCGATCCGAATCCTGGCGCCGTCCGGAAGCCGGGAGCGCCTTCCCCTGGTCGCAGCCCAGCGGGCGATCCGGCTGGCACGGCGTCGCGGGCCGATGGCGCTCGTAAAGAAGGCCGTGCGGGTGAGCGAGTGGCCAGCCGTGCTGCGCAGCTTCAAGCGCGCAGCACCGGCAGCGATGGACCTGAACGCCCAGTACCAGATATGGCTGAGCAAGCACAGCATAACGTCGGCGCGCGCTGAGCGCCTCCGCCGCGAAGCGGAGGTGCTGACTTACCGGCCGCTCGTCAGCATCGTCACGCCCGTCTACAACCCTGAGGTGAGTTGGTTACGCGACGCGATCGAGTCTGTGAGGAGGCAAGTCTACGGCAACTGGGAACTCTGCCTCGCCGACGACGGTTCGACGAAGCCCGGCGTGAGGGAGCTACTGGAGGGGTACTCGCGCCTAGACAGCCGCATCAAAGTGACGCTCGGGGAGCAGAACGGGGGCATCTCGGTTGCCTCAAACGCAGCGCTGGCGCTATCAACCGGCGAGTTCGTTGGCCTGCTCGACCACGACGATGTCTTGACACCAGACGCTGTCTTCGAGGTCGTCAAGCTGCTCAACGAACGGCCCGAGTTGGACTACGTCTTCAGCGACGAGGACAAGATGGAGTTGGATGGCACACGGCTGGACCCGTTCTTCAAGCCGGACTGGGCGCCGGACCTGCTGAACTGCCTGAACTACGTGACCCACTTCAGCGTCTATCGAAAGTCAATTATCGACGAAGTCGGCGGATTTCGGATCGGTTTCGAGGGAAGCCAGGACTGGGATCTGACGCTGCGGGTGACCGAGAGGACGCAGCGCATCGCCCACATCCCACGGCCGCTGTACTCCTGGCGCAAAGTGCCCGGATCGGCGGCCACGTCAGACCGGGCGAAGGAGTACGCGTCGGCGGCAGCAAAGAAGGCGCTCGGCGAAGCGATCGATCGGCGGGGCCTGAAGGCGGTGGTGCTGGACGGGCCTTATCGAGGCTACTACAGGGTGAAGTACGAGATCAGCGGCGCGCCGAAGGTGACGATTGTAATTCCCACGCGCGACCAGGCTCAGATGCTTCGGCGCTGCGTCGACAGCATCCGCAGCCGCTCAACTTACGCGAACTACGAAATCATGATCATCAACAACCAGAGCCGCGAGGCCGAGACGCTTCGATACCTTGAGACGTTCGGGGGCCGGGTGATCGATTACCCTCACCAGTTTAATTACTCAGCCCAGATGAACCTCGGAGTGCAGGCGGCCGGCACCGACTACGTGATCCTGCTCAACAACGATACGCAGGTGATCTCACCAGACTGGATCGAAGCGATGCTGGAGTACGGGCAGCGGCCGGACGTCGGGGCCGTCGGGGCGCGCTTGTTCTTCCCGGGTGGCCAGGAGCAGCATGAAGGTGTGCTCGTCGGCTGCGGAGGAGGTCTGGCCGGGCACCTGGCCCATGGAGGGTACTTTGGCCTGGGCGAGTGCGTGCGCAACGTCTCGGCTGTAACCGCAGCCTGCATGCTGGTGAAGACGAACGCATACGAGGAGGTGGGCGGCCTCGACGAAGACCTGCGCGTCGCCTACAACGACGTGGACTTCTGCCTGAAGCTGCGGGAAAAGGGCTACGAAGTGATCTACACGCCATACGCTCAGCTAGCGCACCACGAAGGCGGCACTCGTGGTCACCGTCACCCGGAGAAAGACGAGCGGCTATTCCGCACACGCTGGGCCGACTACCGCGATCCGTACTACAATCCTAACTTCGACGTGGACCACCCGTTCAGCCTGAAGCTCTAGCGGCCCGGCGACGCCAGCCGAGGTACACTGCGGCGCCGGCGATGAGCAGGAACGCGGTAGCGAGGCTGATGCGCTGGCCCCAGACGTACTCCCAGGGTCTGAACTCCAGCGTAATTTCGTGCTCACCCGCCGGTACGCGCACCACCTGCAGATCATGGTCGCCGCGGAGGACCTCCGCACTCGTGCCATCAACTTCGGCCCGCCAGCCATCGTCGTACCGCTGGCTAAGCACGAGCCAGCCATCCACATTGAAGTTGGTCTGCACGGTCAGGTGATCGTTCCCGCTGTTCGTGACCTCGGCCTCGAAGGCCCCGCCGGAGGCGGATGCCGCCGCGCCGGCGGGCGCGTCTTCGTCGGCGAAGACCACCGTCTCTGCCGGGTCGAAGTCATCACCGGCGATGCGCTCCAGCGCTTCCTCCCTCGTAGGAACGACCTCTGTCCCACCGACGCCCCAGGCCAGCGGCATGGCCGTGGTCACCTCGTAGACGATGCCGTCCGCTCCGTCGTAGACCGGCCGCGCCCAGTCCCCCGGCGCCTCCAGGACACGATAGGTGAGGGCTCCGTTGACGGGCGAGCCTGACTCGAAGCGCACTGTTGATATCGAAGGTGACTCTGCCGAGCCCCAGACTATGAGCGGGCGCTCGGCCGTCGCCCCGGGTGCCTCCGCCTCCACGTAGACCTGGCCGCTGAGGCCCGCGGGCAGTGGTATTAGCTGCCACGAGCTGTCTACGACTGCCCCGGTCTCAAGACGCACGACCGCAAGATCGGGCTGGCCCGGCCCCTCACGCACGTGTATTACCACCTCGGCGCCGGCCTCAAGACGGCCGGCCGTACCGAGCAGGATCTCGACGGCGTCAGCCTCCGGCGGGACGCTTAGCGTGAGACCCTGCGTCAGGCCGCCGTAGGCCGTGTACGGCGTGTCGTTGACGACGTGCCTGTCCAGCGCGGACCAGAGGCCGGCCGGCGAAGTGACAACGTACCTGACAGCGAGCAGCGAGAGAAGGTTGCGGTTCACCGGTCCCCGGTCCGGCGCGACGCGTTCGTAGCCGAAGGCGACGGCGCGCACTCTATCGTCGTCTGTCATCATCGGGTCAAGGTAGTCGAGGTAGGCCTCGTTGCGATAGTGGTCGTAGCCAATGATCGTGTTGAGGCCGAAGACGTTCGGCGTGTTGCCGGGCATGACGTTGTCACGTCCGTCAGAGGCGATCGGGGCGATACGGAAGAATCCCTCCTGCTCCTGCAGGAACTCGATCAGGGGGGTGCCGGGGTAGACATCGTCCCTAGCGATGGTCGCATTGTAGTCTTGCCCGAAGGCGAACAGGTCGAGGAAGGCGAGGGCGCAGAGCGCGGCCGCGGCGGGGCGGGCCAGCAGGGGCCGCAGGAACGCGACGCCTACGAGCCCCGCGCCGAGTAAGATGAACGCCATCTGCCGGTGAAACGGCGTGCCCAGGCTTTCGATCAGCGTCAACGGCGCGACGACGAGGCCGTATCCTTCCGTGATCCAGTCCCAGGACTGGCCATCACGACGGTCGAGCCAGAGGATGAAGACGGCGACAAGCGCCACGAGGAGGACGCCGCCCGCGATGGCAGCGAGACGGCGCCGCTCACCGGCGGGCACGTCCGGGTCTAGGAGGGCGGCGAGGCCTGCGGGAGCCATCAGCGCGACAGCGAAATTGGTGACGTACAGCCAGCGGCCGGCGACGATCTGCTTGATCCCGGGAAGGTGGGCCAGCTCCTTCAGGGGCGGGATGCCGTACACCTGAGTGACCGTGAAGACAACAAGGCAGAGGCAGAACCAGCCGAGCCATTGACGGCGCAGGTGCCAGAGGCCGGCGATGGCGAGCGGCACGACGGAGATGCCGACGTACCCCAGCACCTCCGGCGGGTTGCCAAAGGGCCCGAACCAGAACGTCTCCGACCCCCAGTAGTCCGGGAACAGGTTCGTCCAGGCGGCTTCCAGCGGGAAGTGGCCGAGGCCAACCGTGCGCCCCGTCTGGTAGCTGCTGCCGGCAGCGCTCGTGAACGAGGGCAGCAGCGAGTAGGCGGCGAGAAGGAGACCAACAGCGCCGGTGGCGGCGTAGACCGCGGTCTCGGTCGCTGCCTCGCGCAGCCGCCGCGCATAGAGTGTCGGTGCGAGGCGGACAGCGCCGTAGGCGATGAGAACGACGCCGGTCACGACCCAGGCCGGGACGTAGCCCAGGTAGACCTGGATTGCGATACAGGCGGCGGGGATCAGCAGCCAGCCCGGCTGACGGGCCTCGCGAAAGCGCTCGAAGCCGAACAGCATAAGGGGGACGAGGCCGAGGCTCGCCGGGAGGTACGTGTGTCCAAGCCAGACGATGAAGTGCCCGTTGAACATGTAGAGGATAGCGCCAAGCATGCGCGCCAGCCACGGGAACTTGAGCTGCCAGAGGAGCAAGTACATCGCCAGGCCCGCGGCGAGCAGGATCGTCAGCGTGTAGACCGTGTTCGCGAGGTCGAAGGGTAGCGCCTCGTAGACGTAGGCCGGCGGGTAGAACTGGAGGCCCAGGGAGTCGACGAAGAAGGAGTTGCGGTCGCTGGCGATGTAGTCGTTTTGCCACCAGGCGTCGCCGGTGTCGTTGTAGAGAGCGTATCGCCGCGGGTAGAAGATCTCGGCGTCGTCCGTCTGATACGGGTTCTCCGGCGAAAACCCGTCCGGCGCGTAGGCCTGCCAGGGGTAGTGACCGTACATGAGGTCGGCGGAAGAGATGACCTGCCCCTGGAGCGTGCTCTGCCAGAAGAAAGCGGCGATGAGCAGGACAAGGACCGCGACGGCGGCGACGTGCGGTGAGCGGAGAGAGGTGAGGCGGGCGAAGAAGCGGTGGAGCGCTGAGGAGCTATCGGCGCCCGGCGGCGTCAAACCGTCTCCGCGTGGTGGGGCACGGTCGCCAT
The DNA here is from genome assembly GCA_022560365.1 of Chloroflexota bacterium. GTDB lineage: Bacteria > Chloroflexota > Dehalococcoidia > SM23-28-2 > RBG-16-64-32 > CF-162. The sequence continues at coordinate 10,931 of JADFTG010000007.1, forward strand.
GTAGTCGTCCACCACCTGCTTGGCGGGCCCATCCGCGACCAACCGCCCGTGATCAAGCCATATCGCGCGGTCACAGAAGCTCGTGATCGTCTCTGCGCTGTGGGAGACGAGGACAATCGTCATGCCCCGTTGCTTGAAATCGTGCATCCGCTGCTGGCACTTGTCCTGGAAGAAAGCGTCGCCCACAGATAGCACTTCGTCCACCAGTAAGATCTCCGGGCTGCTGTGGACGGCGACCGCAAACCCCAGCCGCACGTACATGCCTGACGAGTATCGCTTTACCGGCATGTCGATGAACTCCTGCAGCTCCGCGAACTCCACGATCGCCGAGAACTGGTCGTCGATCTCCCGGTCAGACAACCCCAGGATCGAGCCGTTGAGGTGGATATTCTCGCGGCCCGTAAGGTCCGGGTGAAAGCCCGCCCCAAGTTCGATCAGAGGCGACACGCGTCCGCCGACGAGCACCGTGCCGTCTGTGGGCGCCATGACGCCGGCGATCAGCTTGAGCGCAGTGCTCTTACCGCTGCCGTTGCGGCCAATGATGCCGACGGTCTCACCACGATCGACGGTGAAGCTGACGTCCTGCAGGGCGTAGAAGGGCGGCGGGGAGTCACTCCGTCCGAAGATCGCCGGTACGAACTCACGGAGGCTGCTCTCGCGCAGCTGGAAGCGCTTGGTGACGCTGCAAAACTCGATCGCTGTGCTAGATTCGGTCTGCAAAGCCCGCCTCCATCTTCTTGAAGAGGAAGTACCCGACCACGAATGTGCCAACTGCGATGCCAAGCCCCAGCGCCAAACGGTCCATCGCCGGGCTATCGTCGAGGAGGATCACGCGCCGGTAAGCGTCGATCAGGAGCGCGTTGGGGTTGATGTCGAAAATGAAGTGGTATTTCGACGGCACGAAATCGATCGGGTAGATCACGGGCGTCAGGTAGAACCACAGCGTCAGCACCACACCGACGAGGTACCGCACGTCGTGGAAGTACACGTTCAGAGCCGCCAGCGGAAATGAAAGGCCGACCGTGAAGATCAGCTGGATGGCGAACAGCAACGGCACCCAGACCACCGTCTCAGTCGGCGGGTGGTTGTACACCATCATCAGCCCGGCGAGGATGATCAGGCCGAAGACGAGATCCACGATCTTCGTGTTGATCGCCGCCACGGGCAGTATCTCGCGCGGGAAGTAGACCTTCGTGACGAGGTTCATCGCACCGGATACGGAGTCGGTCGCCGAGGAGACACCGTTAGCGAAGAACATCCAGGGGAGCAGGCCGACCAGCAGGAAGAGCGGAAACGGAAGGCCCTGGCTCTCGAACCGCAGCAGCGTGGAGAAGACGAAGCTGAGCGTGAGCATCAGCGCGAGCGGGTTGAGGAACGCCCACGCGTAACCAAGCACCGATTGCTTGTACTGGCCCCGCAGGTGGCGGACGGTCATGTGCCAGAGCAGATCGCGGCGCCGCCAGAACTCTGCGAGGTGACGCAGCAGATCCAGCGGTCCGGACGAGGTAGCGATGGGCTGTCGCAGTATCGGTGGTACTCGGGCCATGGCAAGCGCCGGCGGCACGCCGTCTACGAGCGACCGCCGGCTCGGTTGATGTTAGCGGCCTGTGACGACGTGAAGCAAGAAGGCCCCACCCGGGAGCCCACTAACCGTTGGCGATCAGGACCGCCGCGCCCATCCCCGGGCAGTCCGCTTCCTGAGAGAGCGACAGCCCCACGTCAAATCTCAGAATCTTGAGAGCGTCGATCGGGTTCACCTCGCCGCTACAGTCGACATCACCCCAGGTGTGTTGCGATCCGCCAACGAGTTGCACCGTCCAGCCCATACCGGGACATTCGGCTGTCAACGTGTCGAACCCCGCGTCGTGGCGCATCGTCACCAGCGCGTCGATGGGATCGACGGAGCCCGAGCAGTTGCCGTCCGCCCAGATAGCAGCGAGTGAGACCGGGGTTGCGGCTAGCGTCGGTGTCGGCGTTGGTGTCGGCGTTGCCGTTGGCGTAAGCCCACCTGCGGTGACGAGGAGGTCGACGACGAACGTGTGCGGTGAGCCGGCTGGGTAGAGCGAGTTCACCGTCGCCCTGCCAATGTGCTGGCCCGGCGCCAGGCCGGCGGTGTTGACGGTCAGCTGTACCGTCCCGTCGATGCCACCGAGGTCGTCACCGAGCGCAACGCCCGCCGGCGTCGCCGCCTTCAGCCACGACGCGTCGGTGAGCACCTGGAAGCCAAGCAGCCCGCTCCCATTGTTCAAGACGCCGAACGCGAGTCCGGACGAGGTGGCGTCCGGTGGGAGCGCAACGGTGACACCGGCCGATGAAAGGCCCATCACC
>JADFTG010000206.1 GCA_022560365.1 Chloroflexota bacterium
CCCTTTTCGACCAAGGCGCTTTCGGACGTGAAAACATCGGGTTCGACGCCTAAGGCCGCCAGGTCTTCGCGGATTCCATCCATCATCATAGCCACGGCGAAGGCGCGTACGAAGAAGTTCCTGGACGCCATCCACACGGCGATGCCCGCGAGCAGGTTCCAGCCGATGTGCATGCTGGGGAAGGCCGCGTACTCGTTCACGAACTCGGTGGGCGTCCAGGGTCTGCCGGTGTTGTACTGGTCGAAGACGGTGTCGACGAAGCCGAAGCCGAGGCCGTCCGGGAGGAGCCGCGGCGGCGCCGTCGGGAAGTTGACGTAGAAGATCAGCGCGATCGCGCCGGAGAGCAGGAAGGCGTTGCGCATCAGCAGGTACTGGGGCTTGTGCCAGAAGTACATCCAGGCCGCGAGCGCGCCGATGACCGGCAGGTGACCGAAGAGGTAGAAGTAGTTGAAGAAGTCAACCAGCCATTGGTAGCCCAACACCCAGCCCTGCATCTCGACTTCCCAGAAGATGCCGACGCTCTTCTCGATGTTGATGATGTCGATGCCGCGCTGCACCGCCTCGTCGATGCGAGTATCGGTGTTGGTGAGGCCGCGGACGAGGTAGTACAGGGGCAGCGTAGAGGCGAGAAGGAAGATCTCGGCAGCGTCTTTCTTGCTGGGTCGCCACTTAAGGACGACGTTCGACTGGCGCCGGATCTCGCGCAGCCACTTCGCAGGCAGTCCCTGGGCGTCCGTTGTTGCTCCAGAAGTGCTCATTGCTACGGAGAAATCATCGTAAACAGTTCACTAAAGACTAACATAGGGGCAAAAAGACGTGAAGGCGGTGTGGCGCTTCCGGGCCGATTTAACCGTACAATTGCGCTATGCCTCGCGTTTCCGCGCTCAAGGTGCGTGTCTTCGGCACCTGCAGGCTCCGTTTCCGATACCAGTATGTTGATAAGTTGCGCGCTCGGCTGCGGCCGGCGGACACAGCGGGCAGCCTCGTGCACCGCGTGTTGTGCGACTTCTTCACGAAGGTGCCGTTGGCGGAGCGAAACGAGGAGACGCTGGCGAGGCTCTTCGAGGAGGGATGGACGGCGCTCTCGGCTGGCTATCATCGCATCCCTGGCGTCGAGGTCCATCACGAGGCGTCGCTGCACCAGCTCGCCAATTTCGCGCGCTGCTTCGACCTGGGCGCTGAGCCGCTGATGGTCGAGCCGTACTTCCAGGAGGAGATCGCGCCCGGCGTGACGCTGTTCGGCCGTCTGGATCGCATCGATGAGGTGGCGGACGGGACGTTGCACGTGATCGACTACAAGGGCGGTGCGCAACCGGCAGAGATCGATCCACAGCAGCTGCGTATCTACGCGCTCCTGGCCCAGCGAGCGCTCAAGCGCGAGGTGTCGAAGGTGTCGTTCTGGTATCTGGACGACGGCACGGAATGGACGATGGGCCTCGGCGGGAGCGACGGACAGAGCACGCTGGACGACGTCCTCGCCACGGTGCGGGAGATGGACGGCATGACGGCGTTTCCGCCGACGATCGGCAGGCACTGCGCCGGCTGCCCCTACCTCCACGCCTGTGAGGTCCGTGACGAAATCGCCGCCCGGCGCGAGCGCGAGGGCTGGTAGCGTGCCGATCTACGAGTTCCGCTGCGCGGCCTGCCGGAAGCGCACGTCCGTCTTCGTGCGCAGCGTCTCGTCGGACGTCTCGGCCGCCTGCGAGCATTGCGGCTCGCCGGATCTCAAGCGGTTGTTCTCGCGCGTGGCCGTCCATCGTTCCGGCGACGAGGGCGGTTTTGACGAGGCGAGCCTGGCGGACGTGGACGAGAACGACCCGCGGTCGATGGCGAAGTGGGTGCGCAAGATGAGCGAGGAGATGGGTGAGCCGCTGGACGCTGAGATGGCGGGCGAACTGGAGCGCATGGAGGCTGGCGAGCTTCCCGGCGACGGCGATGCGGACGACGCGTTCGGAGACGACGACGCCGGTGTAGACTGAGGACGATGCCGATATACGAGTACAAGTGCGCCGACTGCGGCAAGCTGACCAGCGTCTTCACGCGCAGCGTCAGCTCGCCGGTGGACGCCGAGTGTCGTGGCTGCGGCGGCAAGAAGCTGGAGCGCGCTCTCTCGAAGTTTGCGGTCCATCGCACGGAGACCGACGTCCTGCGGGACGTCGGTTCCGAGCCGAAGCGGCTCGAGGACTACAAGGACCCGAGGCAGATCGGCCGCTGGGCGGAACGCAAGTTCGACGAGTTCGGTGTTGAGATGCCGCAGGAGGCCCGTGAGATGATCGACGCCGCCCGCGAAGGCGAGTTCCCGGACCCGGTCAAAGACCTGTGAACACAGACGGCCTGAGCGAAATCGCCGACTCCGTACGGGAGCACCTGGATGCGAAGCACCACGCGCGCGAGCAGGCGCTCAGGCTCTCGCGCGACGTGGTCCGCCTCTCAGCCAACGCGATCCGCTCTGTGCACCGCAAGGAGTTCGATCCGGCGCGCGATCTGTTGGCGAAAGCCCGCGATAACCTGGCGGAGATCGAATCGGCGCTCGCCGGGCACGCGGACATACTACACGCTGGATACGTGAACGACGCGCAGAAGGAGTTCGCGGAGGCGAACACTACGCTGGCGCTGATCGCCGGCGAGCCGCTGCCGACGCCAGCCGACCTGAAGATCACGGGCGCCGCCTACCTCAACGGCATTGGCGAGACGATCGGCGAGCTGCGGCGCCACTTGCTCGACGAGCTGCGCGCCGGTGATTTACAGCAGTGCGAGGAGGCTCTCGCGGCGATGGGCGACATTCACGACATGCTGATGACGATGGACTACCCGGAGGCCGTGACGTCCGGCCTGCGCCGGACTTCCGATGCCATGCGCGGCATTCTCGAGCGGACACGCGGCGACTTCACGGTCGCTTACTCGCAGCGTCGCCTCGAGGATCAGTTGCGGGAGTTCGAGAAGCGTCAGCAGTCGTGAAGTGGGTTGTCCTGGCCGGCGTCTCTGCCGCGCTCGCGCTGGCGGCTGCCTGCGGTGGTGGCGATGACGAGACGACGCCGACTGATACTCCCGGCGCCCTGCCGCCCGTCGGCACGAAGGCCGCGACACCAACGCCGTCTTCGATCGACGGTTCGGGCCCGCCCGCGCCCGCCGACCCGACGCTGGACGAGGAGTTGACGGAGATAACATCCGGCAGCTTCGACGAAACGATCGCGGGGGGCGACTCCTGGAGCATCGACACGGCGGCCTTCGCCGAGGACGCATCGCTGTGCACGAACTTCGCCTTCGATTACACGTGGCAGGTGCAGGACCCGTTCCCGCCCGACGGCGTCGACCTGATCTGGCAGGTCACAAGGGCGGCCGG
>JADFTG010000207.1 GCA_022560365.1 Chloroflexota bacterium
GCCCTTGCGAGCGCGCTCGTACGCTGGGCGTCCGCCGATCTTGATGGCGCTGTGGGCCGGGGGGCGCTGCTCGATCTCGCCGGTGAAGGCGGCCAGCGCCTCGCGGAGGGCGTCTTCGCTGACGTTCACGTCGTGCGTCGCCACGACCTCGCCCTCGGCGTCGTAGGTGTCCGTCTCGATGCCCAGGTGAACGGTTCCGCGGTAGACCTTCGGCAGGTCCATCAGGTACTCGGTGATGCGCACGGCCGCGCCGATGCAGACCAGCAGCACGCCCTCTGCCAACGGGTCGAGCGTGCCCGCGTGGCCGACGCGGCGCACTCCGCTGCCCCTTCGTACGAGGCCGATGACGCTGAACGAAGTGCGTCCGCGTGGCTTGTTGAAGTTGAGGATGCCACCCGCAGGGGCCACCGGCGGCGCGCTCATCGGTGTCCTACCGTTCCGCTGGCGGCTCGCGCTCTGCGGCCACTTTCTTCATCAGGTCGAGCATGCGTGCGCCTTCTTCGATCGTGTGATCGGCCTCGAACTCGAACGTAGGCACGCGGCGGATGTGTATGCGTCCCATCAGGTGCTTGCGCAGGAAGGGAGCGGCGTTGTTCAGGGTTGCCAGCGATGCCTTCTGGTGCTCCGCGTCGTCCGCCAGGATGCTGACGTAGACCGTAGCGCGCTCCAGGTCGGGCGAGACGTCGATGCTGGTGATGCTGATCATGCCGGTGATGCGGGGGTCGCGCAGCTCGTTGCTGATGAGGTCGGCCAGCTCGCTGCGGAAGAGTCCGCTCAGACGGTCAGTCCTTCTGCTCATCTCCGTCTCTTTCCGGGGGCGCTCCGGTCTGGGTGCTTACCCGTCCGGGTGTCCCGTCCAGCTGCCTAGCCCTTCTGTTCGGTGTGGAAGGCTTCGATAACGTCGCCCTCCTCGAAGGTGTCGAACCCCTCGACGCCGATGCCGCACTCGAGGCCGTTGGCTACCTCGCGCACGTCGTCCTTGAAGCGGCGGAGGCTGGAGACCTTGGACTCGTGGATCATGACGCCGTCACGGAGGACGCGCACCAGGGAGTTGCGCCGCACGAGGCCGTCGGTGACCATGCAGCCGGAGATCTTGCCGCCGCGCACCTTGAACATCGCGCGGACCTCGGCGTGGCCGTCGATGACGTCCTGGAAGACCGGTTCCATGAGGCCCTTTACGGCCACGTCGATGTCTTCGATCAGCACGTAAATGATGTCGTACAGGCGGATGTCCACGCCCTCGATCTCGGCCTTCTTCTTGGCGCCGAGATCCGTCTTCACGGTGAAGCCGAGGATGATCGCTCGGGAAGCCGTCGCCAGCATGACGTCCGACTCGCTGACGTTGCCGGTGCCGGTGCTGATTACGTGCACGCGCACCTCATCGATGCTCAGCCTCTCGATAGAGCTGCGGATCGCCTCGATGCTGCCGACGGTATCGGCCTTGATGACGATGTTCAGGTCTTTGACGCGCCCGGCGGCGATGTCTCCCGACACCGCCTCCAGCGTCACGGCGTGGGTCGTGCCCTCGGTCTCGGCGCGCCCGCGGCTCTCTGCCAGGTCGCGGGCTTCCCGTTCGTTGTCCATGACGACGAACGTGTCGCCGGCGCGCGGCACCTTGTTGAGGCCCATCACTTCGACCGGTGTCGAGGGGCCGGCTTCCTTTACGCGCTGACCGTTTTCGTCGAACATCGCCTTGACCTTGCCGTAGGAAGAGCCGGCGATGACGATGTCGCCGGTGCGCAGTGTGCCTTTTTGCACGATTACGGTCGCCAGGGGGCCGCGGCTCTGGTGCTTCCGAGATTCGACGATTGCGCCTTCGGCCGGGCGGTCGGGGTTGGCCTTGAGTTCGGCCACTTCGGCGACCAGCAGGATGTGCTCGAGCAGGTCGTCGAGGCCCTCTCTGGTCTTTGCTGAAAGCGGTACGGCGATCACGTCGCCGCCGAACTCTTCGATGATGATGTTGTTCTGCGTTAGCTGCTGCTTGACGTTGTCGGCGTTGGCCGCCGGCAGGTCGATCTTGTTGATGGCGACGATGATCGGCACGTTGGCGGCGGTGGCGTGGGAGATCGCCTCTTTCGTTTGCGGCATGATGCCGTCGTCGGCGGCGACGACCAGCACGGCGATGTCGGTGATGCTGGCGCCGCGCGCGCGCATTGCCGTGAAGGCCTCGTGGCCGGGCGTGTCGATGAGGGTGATCACGTGGTCGTTCACGGTCACCTGATAGGCGCCGATGTGCTGGGTGATGGCGCCCACTTCCTGTGCCGTCACGTTCGTCTCGCGGATGGCGTCCAGGATGCTCGTCTTGCCGTGGTCGACGTGGCCCATCACGGTGACGATGGGTGGTCGGGGTTGCAGGCTCTTCTCGTCCTCCGGCTCGACGACCTCGCCCTCGACGGCCGCCGGCGCTTCTTCTTCCGTCGCCGTCGGCGCCTCTCCTTGCTCGACGTTGTAGCCGAGGTCAGTGGCGACGGACGAGGCGACTTCGAAGTGGACTGACTGGTTCACGGAGGCCATGACGCCGCGCTTCATCAGCTCCTTGATGATATCGATGTGGGAAAGGCCCAGCATCTCGCCCAGGTCGCGCACCATGATCGTTGTTGGCAGCATCAACGTGGGCTTCTCGGCAACCGGCGTGCCCTTCTTGTCCTTCTGCGTCAACGGTCGCCTCCTGAATGGGTGGTAGCGTACGCACGGAGGGCGTCGGCGTCCTTCGCGGTCAGCTTGACCTTGAGTGAGTGCTCAAGGCGGCCCTTGCCTAGCGCCCCATCCCAGCAGGCGCTCTGGGCGCAAACGTAAGCGCCGCGCCCGTCCAGCTTGCCGGTTGGGTCGGCCACGATGCCGTCGGCAGTCCGGACGATGCGTATGAGGCCGCGCTTGTTGGTCGTCGTTCCGCAGGCCACGCACGTGCGCTGAGGTGTTGGACGTGCCTGGGCCTTTGTCGCGGTCAATCTTCGGCGTCCTTCTCTTCGGCTTCTTCCGACCAGCCGAACTGATCGAGGCCGGTCTCGAAGTCGATGTCTTCTTCTTCTTCTTCTTCTTCTTCTTCGTCTTCGACGACGGCGGCCAGGCGGCGGCCCTTTCGGGCGGCCTTCTTGCCCTTCTCTTCGGCGGCTTCATCGGTGGCGGATTTGCCTTTGCCCTTCTTCGCCTTCTTGGGCGCCGGCGTCATCGCCGGCGCCAGGTCCTCGGCGAATCGCAGTCCGCCGGCCGCGGGTGCCGCGGGCGCCGGCGGACTCTCGGCCGCTGCTTCGGAGGCGACCGTTGCTTCCTCGCCTTCGGCCTCGACGACTTCCATCCACGGCTCGGGCGCCTCAGTTCGTTGTGCCTTTTCGG
>JADFTG010000208.1 GCA_022560365.1 Chloroflexota bacterium
TGCATACCGGCGCCCCGCCTATACTGGCGACGGCATGCCCGCCGACACCGCGAACCTCGTCCGCGCCTTCGCCGCGCGGCTCGTAACCGTGCTGCGCGGCGAAGGCGCGCGCTGGGCTACTGACCGCGCGGCCCGTCTCCCACGCCCGTCTGGGCTGTGACCGCAGTCACACCGGCCTTAGGTCGCCCGGTGCTATCATCTCCTCGCCTTGAACTCCACCATATCTCACCCGGCGGTCGGCGCACCGGCACAACGGGCGCCGACGACTATCGCGTCGTACATCGGAGGAGTCCGGCTCTTAGAACGGCCGAGATCGACAACCAGGAGGATGACCCATGCCCATTACAGATAGCGAGAAGGCCCGGCGCAGAAGCCTGCTTAAAGCCCACTATGACGTTGAGAACAGCCACGACATGAGCGCTATTATGGCGACCTTCTCACCCGACGGTGAGTTGAATTACAACCGAATCCTGTTCACGGACCCGCAGAGCATTCGTAATGCGCACGTCCTGATAGGTTTTTCCGGCGCGGACGGCGCTTTAGAAAACCTTGACAACTGTACCGACAGTGAACATTTCACAGACGACGAAATCATCGTCGAGGGACGCCTGTGTGGCAAACATGTCGGTGAATTCTTTGGCTTTGAAGCCACGGGCCGCTACGTCGAACTGCCGTTCGTCGCCTTTTATAACTTCGACAAGACTGACAAACTCATCTCCGAACGCGTCGTCATGAACCTCGGGGTGCTTATCGCTTCGGGGTAGTCAAATGTAGGAAGTTCCCGAGAAGGAGCAACTTTCGTAGTTCTTCAGAATCAGTAGCCGGCTCTCTGCTCAGAAAGCAGACGGTCGCGGATTCTGGTAGGGCAGAGGCCGCCGACATGGCGGCGCCGAGGTCGGCAAGCATCTTCGCGCCGTACGAGGCGGCGACCGCGAGTGCCACTTCGATGATCGTGAGGCCTTCCAGCGCGCGGTCCGGCACAACGAGACGCATCATAGCCGATGCGCCATCGATCGCATACCGGCGCCGCGCCTATACTGGCGACGGCATGCCCGCCGACACCGCGAACCTCGTCCGCGCCTTCGCCGCGCAGCACGGTTACGAGCCGCGGTTCATCGCCGAAGCGCCGGGCCGCGTCAACCTCATCGGCGAACACACCGACTACAACGACGGCTTCGTTCTGCCGGTCGCCATCGATCGCACGGTGGCCGTGGCCGTCGCCCCGCGGGAGGACACCCGCGTCCGCGCGCACGCAGTCGACCACGACCAGCGCGACGACTTCTCGCTCGACAACGCGCGCCGCCACCCGATGGGCGGCTGGCGGAACTACGTTCGCGGTGTCCTCTGGGCGCTGCTGGACTCGCAGCTCGCGCTGCGCGGCGTCGACCTGTCGATCAGCGGCGACGTCCCCCAGGGCGCCGGGCTGTCTTCGTCCGCGGCGCTTGAGCTGGCGCTGGCCGGCGCGATCTGCGCCGCGGCCGGCATCGAGCTACCGCCGCGCGACCTCGCGCTCCTCTGCCAGCGCGCCGAGCATATGTACGCCGGCGTCCAGTGCGGGATCATGGACCAGTTCGCCGCCGCTCTCGGCCGAGAGGGCTGCGCGCTCTTCATCGACTGCCAGTCCCTCGAAGCGGAGGACGTGCCCCTCCCCAACGGTGTCGCCATCGTCGTCATCGACTCGAAGGTGCCGCGCGAGCTCGCTGGCACGCCGTACAACCGGCGCCGCGACGAGTGCGCCGAGGCGGCCCGCGCGCTGGGACGCGCGTCGCTGCGAAGCGCCCACGAAACGCAGATCGAGTCACTGCCGGGCAACCTCCGCCGCCGCGCGCGCCACGTCGTCACTGAGAACGCGCGAGTCCTGGCTGCGAAGGCGGCCCTGCGAGACGGCGACTGCGGGACGCTCGGCCGTCTCTTCGCCGAGTCGCACGCGAGCCTGCGGGACGACTTCGAAGCCTCGACGCCGGAGATCGACCTGCTCGTGGAGCTGGCGAACGCCGCGCTCGGCGCCATCGGAGCACGGCTCACCGGCGGCGGTTTCGGCGGCTGCACGGTGAACCTCGTCGAGGCGTCAGAGACGCAGCGTTTCAGCGAGGCCGTCGTCTCGCAGTACCACCAGCGCACCGGCCTCGACGCCGAGGCGTACGTCTGCCGCGCGGTCAATGGGCTTGTGGTCACCAAAGTCGACGCTTAGTTTGAGGAGCTTGTCGGACTTCGGGACGTCGGCGACGTGCGGGGGATCGAGGTGAGTGGATTGGCGATGGAGCGGGTTCTTGAGCAACGATACGATACCTGGGCTGCCGGTATCACCAGTCCATGTTTACCTCAATGTCTTCAAGGCGCGACAGGCCCTCTATCAGGTTCTCAAGATCCGCGTCCGACTGCATCGCCTTGGTGTAGCGATCCCGACTTTCTTCGTCGAAAGCTACGTCGAGACCACTCTCAATGAACATCATCGCGCCAGCGGTCGGGCCTTCGCGCAGGTGAGCATCGACATCGTCCAGAAAGTCACAGACTTCTCGAAACGAGACTTCCTTGAGTGGAAAGAGTCCGTGATCAATGCTGTCCTTGAAGCGAGAAAGCCGCGCCGGCACGGCACCGACGCCTTGAATGTGTACCGCAAGCGTCTCACCACGCTTCTCGAACCCACCGTGGGCCAGCGAGTTTCGAAACTTCTCCTTGATTAGAACAAGCTTCTCGTAGAGCTTGGCTGCGCGCTTATCGACTGACAGGTCCCAAACCTTCTTGAGTTTTGCCGACCAAGAGTGGCCAATGAACTGCACGAGATCGTCCTTCTCAGGATCATAGCCCGCAAACGGAAGCGCCAATACGAGCACGTGCTCAAGCCAGCTGAAGTACGCATCGATGGCTGCACTTCCAAAGAAGAAGCCCTCGCGCTCGACCACCTCGCCGGTTTGGACCGGGATGGGGGCGCGGAACATAGGCCCGGCGAAGGCGAAAGTGTGGAACTCGCCCTTCTCGCCACAGGGATCGACGCCGGGCGGCAGGTCGGCCAACAGGCGGGCATCGAAGGTGCGCCCGGCAAATTCGGGGTCGAGTTGCTTGGGGTCCACGCAGGTGAGGCAGGCGCGGAGGCCGGCGGCGACCATTTCGGCGGCCAGCGCCCGGGTGTCCAAGCCCCAGAGGGGAAACAGCGCGGTCATGCCGCAGGCGGCGAGCTTCTCTTCCCGATAGCGGCGGACGTCTTCCAGGAAGAGGTCGCCGAAGACCACGCGGGTCACGCCCTGGGCGCGCGCCTGCTGCATCGCCTCGGCCATCGCCTGCTCGTAGATTGCGTTCGAGCACGGCGCCGGGATGGGAACTTTGACCAGCGG
>JADFTG010000209.1 GCA_022560365.1 Chloroflexota bacterium
GGTCCTCCAGCAGGTTGATGATCTGCGCCTGGATCGAGACGTCCAGCGCCGACACCGGCTCGTCTGCCACGATGAAGTCCGGCTTCACCGCCAGGGCGCGCGCGATGCCGATGCGCTGGCGCTGCCCGCCGGAGAACTCGTGCGGGTAACGGTTGGCATAGTACGGGTTCAGGCCGACAGTCTCCATCAGCTCCTGGACCTGCTGCTGGCGCTCCTTGCGGTCCTTCGCCAGCCCGTGGATGATCAGCGGCTCAGCGATGATGCTGCCGACGGTCATGCGCGGGTTCAGCGACGCGTACGGGTCCTGGAAGATCATCTGCATGTTGCGGCGCATGCGGCGAAGGGTGCCACCACGCATCGTCGTCAGCTCCTCGCCGCGGAACTTGATCGAGCCCGCGGTCGGCTTGTAGAGGAGGAGCACGGCCCGGCCGAGGGTCGTCTTCCCGCAACCGCTCTCGCCCACGAGGCCCAGCGTCTCGCCCCGCTTGATGCTGAAGGTGACGCCGTCGACGGCCTTCACGTCGGCGACCTTACGCTGGAAGATGATCCCGGAAGTCACGGGGAAATACATCTTCACGTCGGTCAGCTCGACGATCGTCTCGCCGAGAGTGCCGCGTGCCGGTGATGGAGTGGCTTCTTCGATCGTCATCGCATCCCTCGTTCTAAGCGGCGTCCACGTCGGCTTTGGCAGACGTTGCCTTGCTTACGTTCTCCCATTCCCAGCATGCCACCATATGCTCGGCCCCGGTGCTGACAAGCGGCGGGGCCTCTTCCTTGCAACGGTCGACGGCGAACCGGCAACGAGGCTGAAATGAGCAACCGCTGCCCATGTTGATGAGGTCCGGCGGCATGCCCTCGATCGGGTCGAGCCTCGACTTTTGCGCCTGATCCAGCCGCGGCACGGAGCGCAGCAGGCCCAACGTATACGGGTGCCGCGGCTTGTGATAAAGCTCGACGGCAGTAGCCGACTCGATGACGCAGCCAGCGTACATCACGTTCACGCGGTCCGCGTAGCGGGCGACGACGCCGAGGTTGTGCGTAATGATGATCACCGACGTTCCTAGCTCGCGGGTGAGGCTGGTGAGCAGCTCCAGGATCTGCGCCTGGATAGTCACGTCAAGGGCCGTCGTCGGCTCGTCGGCGAGGAGCAGCTTCGGGTTGCACGAGAGCGCCATCGCGATCATCACGCGCTGGCGCATACCGCCCGAGAACTGGTGGGGGTAGTCTTTGATTCGCGACTTCGCCTCCGGGATGCCGACCATCTCAAGCAGTTCGATCGCGCGCTGGGTGGCGGCCTGCCCACCCATCTTCAGGTGCAGTTCGAGCGTTTCGGTGAGTTGCCGGCCGATCGTCAGCACCGGGTTGAGCGAAGTCATCGGCTCCTGGAAGATCATACCGATCTTGTTGCCGCGGATGTGGCGTATCTCTTCCTCGCTCATCTTGAGGATATCTTCGCCCTCGAACAGTATCCGGCCGCTGGTGATCTTGCCAGGCGGGCTGGGGATGAGACGAAGGATGGAGAGCGCGCTCACGGTCTTGCCGCAACCGCTCTCGCCCACGAGGCCCAGGATTTCGCCGGGCATGACGTCGTAGCTGACGCCGTTGACCGCGTTGACCACGCCTTCCTCCGTGAAGAATTGCGTGTGCAGGTCTTCTATCTTGAGGAGTGGATCCGCCAACTAACCCTCCTTGGTCCCAACCGGACCGATGGGACCCGATCGCCTGGTGGGGAAGGGGGGACTCGAACCCCCACGCCTTTCGGCACGTGAACCTAAATCACGCTCGTCTACCAATTCCGACACTTCCCCGTAGTGTACTACGCCAAGCCGATGCGGGACTCCGTCCACGTAGTCCGTCTCTTGCCGTGCGGTTAGAAGTGCCAACATCGTTTGTTCTCAACCTGGTGGGCCACCAAGGACTCGAACCTTGAACCTAGCGATTAAGAGTCGCTTGCTCTGCCAATTGAGCTAGTGGCCCATCCTGTTTGGCCCGTTTTCTCAGGTTCGCGCAGTATATCACGCGCCCGAAAAGCAGGGCAACGAACCGGCCCCGTCCACAACGGGATGTGGCCATCGCGAACGCATTGTCTCAGGAAGCACGCCGACTAATCAAGCGGCCGGGTCAACCCGCATTTCGTTGACCGCCTTGAGCAGCGATTGATACGATGTCCTAAGCGCGTGGGCGATTTCCGCCGGAGCCGGATCAGCCTCTGGCTGAAGCCCCCGCAGAACAAGAGGACTCGTGGGCGATTAGCTCAGTTGGTTAGAGCGCAGCGTTGACATCGCTGAGGTCGTAGGTTCAAATCCTACATCGCCCACCACTCTAAATACGAAGGCGCTGACCGGGACGAGTAGCCGGCGCATGGCGACAGGGAGGCGAGCACCCCGCAGGGGTACTGAGAGCGAGCCAGCCCACTGCCACGGCGAAACCACCCGCGAGCCGGTCGTGAAATCCGCCTGGCGGACGTAAGCGGCCCGGAGGCACCCGTTAGCGGCCCGAAAGAGTCCGCCTGGCGAGCGCAGGTTTAGCCGCCCGGCGGAGAAGCTGGGTGGAACCACGGGAAGCCCCCGTCCCAACATTAGGGCGGGGCTTTTTCCATTTGTGACAGGACGCATGAGGAAGGAAGCAGAAGTCATATGGCACAGGGATCGGTCGGCGACAACAGCCTGACGATGCTCCTCCTGCGCGTCTGGCTCTGGGCCGTACCCATCGTCATGTTCGGTGCGGCTGTCGTCTTCGGCGGCATCGCCGCGGCGGGCGGGCGCTGGGGCCTGGCCGGCGCCATGTTCGCGCTCGGCCTCATCGCCGTCAGCCTGATGGCGATGCACTACTGGTTGCTGTACCAATTCGGGAAGGAGCCGCCGCGATGAACCGCTGGCTCGGCGCCGAGATCTACCTGATCCACTTCGGTCACGGACTGCTGTTCCTAGTCGTGCTTGCGATCGTCGCCGTGCACGTCCCATGGTGGGCGCTCCTTGCCGGCTCGCCGCTGATCCTGCTTTCGGCGGCGTTCTGGCTATACGAAGCGAAGTTCGTCCTGCCGCCGGCCTCGCGGATGCTGCGCGGACAGAGCGGCGTTACGGCGGAAGAGATGATGACGACCGCCACTACGTCGCCGCGCGGCGACGAGGCTGCGCGGCGGGATGACGAGACAACCGAGGACGAAGAGATGAGAGGAAACAGATGGCGAATCTGAAAGAGATGTCAAGAGAGCAGCGACTCGACCGCTTCCGCCACTCCGCCGCGCACGTCATGGCCGAGGCGGTTGTCGAGATGTTCCCGGATGCCCGCATCGGCATCGGCCCGC
>JADFTG010000210.1 GCA_022560365.1 Chloroflexota bacterium
CTCGAACGCGGCGCGACGGCGCGCGATGCTCTCGATGTCATCGTGTCGCTTCTCGAGGAATTCGGCCAAGGCGGTCCCTGCGCCGAAAACGATCCGGGGTTCGCCTACGACAATTCCTTCCTGATCGCGGACTCAAATGAAGCCTGGGTGTTGGAGACGGCGGCGCGCCTTTGGGTCGCGGAACGGGTGCCGAGGGGTGTCAGGAATATTTCCAACCGGCTGTCCATTCGCGGCCAATACGACCTCGGCCACAAGGACCTGGCCGACGAGGCCCGCTTGCTCGGCTTTCCCGGTCCCCCCCGTGATGATGGGCCGGTCGATTTCGACCTACCGCAGTTCCTGCTGAATTCATTTGTCTTCAACTACAGAGAATGTGTCTCGTTCGTCGAGGCGCTCTACGAGGACGGCGGTTGGGATGCCGTGAACGCCGCCTACGAGGACCCGCCGGCCACACAGGAGCAGGTCCTGGACATGGATAAGTACAAGGCCGGCGAGCTCGCCAGCGGACCGAAGCCGGACAGCCTCGAGGACGAGCTTGACGGCTGGTCCGAAGCGTTTGAAGGCCAGTTCGGCGCGTTCGACGTCTTCAACTATGTGGTCTCACGCACCGGCGACAGTATCGCGGCCGCGACCGGGGCCCTCGGCTGGGGCTCAGGCTGGATCCGGACGTATCGTGACGACAGCGATGCGTCCCGTATTGCAGTGGAACTCACCTTCCGCTGGGATAGCGGAACGGACTACCTTGAGTTCCTGAGCGTCTTCTTGGGCGTGCTGGAGTCTTACGGCGTCAGCCCGGAAGACATCGAGGGCGAGGATGTCTTCCGCTGGACGGCGATCGAGGAGTACGGCCAGCACGGCGCGCTTGTCCTCGACGAGGACAGCACCAGAACGCAGATCATCTTCGCCACCGACGAAGAAGCGCTCGAAATGTTTCTCCCGACTGACTGAACTGCGGCGCGTAGAAACGCGCTTCGGTACGATAGAGGCGTGGACCGCATAACCCTCACGCCGTTCGAGACGCCGTTCCAGGCGACCATAACGCCGCCGGGCTCCAAGAGCCTGACAAACCGCGCGCTCGTTATCGCGGCGCTGGCCGACGGCGAGTCGAACCTCTCGAACGTGCTCTTCGCCGAGGACACGGAGGTGATGATCGAGGGCCTGCGGGCGCTCGGCTACGAGATCAATGCCGACGCGAAGACGGCGACCGTGAGCGTGAAGGGGCGCGCCGGCGCCGTGCCCGCATCGAGAGCCGAGATCGCCTGTGCCAACAGCGGCACGACGATCCGCTTCCTGACCGCGCTCTGCGCGCTCGGCGAGGGGACTTACCGGCTCGACGGCAACGAGCGCATGCGCGAGCGGCCGATCGCCGAGCTCGTGATGCTGCTGGAGGAGCTCGGCGCGATGGTGCGCTACGAGGTAGCGACCGGCCACCCGCCCGTCGTCGTCGAGGCGCAGGGTATCCCCGGCGGCCGCGCCCACTTCCCATCCGCATACTCGTCCCAGTACCTGTCAGCCGTGCTCATGGCCGCGCCCTACGCGAAGGAGTCCGAAGTGGTCGTCGCGCTCGGGCCCGGGCAGACGAGTTGGCCGTACGTCGAGATGACGGTGCGGCTGATGGCGCTTTTCGGCGTCAACGTCTGGATCGCGCGCGACCGCGAGGCCGGCCGGCCGTCCTCGCTGCGCGTTCCGCGCGAACCCTACACCGCTCGCGCGTACCAGATCGAGCCAGACGCGAGCAACGCCACCTACTTCATGGCGGCGGCTGCGGTGCGTCCCGGCGCCAGCGTGCGCATCCCCGGTCTCGGCGAGGAGAGCCTGCAGGGCGATGTTGCCTTCGCTCGCCTGCTCGCCGACATGGGCGCGGACGTCTCGCTCACGGTGGATGCGATCACGGTGGGTGGGCCGCAGCGCCTGAAGGGCATCGAAGTCGATATGGCGCCGATGCCCGACGCGGCGATGACGCTCGCCGCGATCGCCGCGCTGGCGCACGGCCCGACGACGATCCGCGGCCTGCATACCTGGCGCGTCAAGGAGACCGACCGTCTCGCCGCGCTGCAGGCGGAGTTGCGCAAGCTGGGCGCCGGCGCTGACGTCGAAGGCGACACGCTGCGCATCGCGCCGGCAGAGAAAGTGCGCCCGGCCGAGATCGAAACGTACAACGACCACCGCATGGCGATGAGCTTCGCCGTTGTCGGCTCGCGCGCGCCCGGGATCACGATTCTCGGCGCGGACTGCGTAGCGAAGACGTATCCGGACTTCTTCGCCGATCTCGAAACACTGCGCGGCTAGCCCGCGACTGGCTCCAACAGAAGAGGCCCTCCGGCGCGTGCTCCTCAACGTCGCGCCGGAGGGCCAAGAGGGGGTTGGGGAGGTGTTGACTAGTTAGGGTGCCGCACTACAGTGCGGGCGTCTTCGCTATCGCTGAATCCGTAGGTCCGAAGGGCCTCAGCGGTGAGTTTCTGCTCCCAGCGCTGGCCGCGTTGCAGCCGCTGGCCCAGCATCCAGAAAACAGTGCCGTAGAGGCGGACGACAGTTCCGAGGTCCTGGAGCAGCGTTGGCGGTTGCTGTCCGGGCTGGTCTGGGGCATGCACCGAGGTCAGGGCAGGCCGCATTGGGCGTCCTCCTTCTGCCGCAAGCAGGAGAATCCGCACCCCCGTCGCCGCCATCCTACTCCGTGGCCAGAACCTGTCAACCAGGCGCAAGCGAGGCGGCAAAACGACTTGCTGGCATTTCTCTGGTTTATCGAAGCGGCTAAAACGCCGCCGCCACCGGCCGCTTCGCTGATAGACTCAAGATCGGTGTCATGGAAGTCATCCCATTTGTCCACGAAGGCCTCGGAAACACCTCTTACATCGTCGACGTTGGCGGCGGGCAGGCAATCTCCGTCGATCCGGACCGCACCGCCCGCCGATACCTCCAGTCCAGCGAAGGAAGAGACCTGACGATTGCCGGCGTCCTGGAGACGCACGTCCATGCCGACTTCGTGACCGGCGCCCTTGAGGTGAAGGCAGCCACAGGCGCCACGATCTACAGTCCGAAGGGCTCCGATGCCGACTATCCACACCACCCGGTTGGCGGCGGCGATAAGATGCGCATCGGCGATGCCGATATCGAGGTCGTCTCCGCGCCGGGTCATGCCCCTGAGCACATCGCTTATGTGATTCGGGTGGACGGCAGCGAGCCGGCGCTGTTCAGCGGCGGCTCGATCATCGTTGGCGGGGCCGCTCGGACGGATC
The DNA here is from genome assembly GCA_022560365.1 of Chloroflexota bacterium. GTDB lineage: Bacteria > Chloroflexota > Dehalococcoidia > SM23-28-2 > RBG-16-64-32 > CF-162. The sequence goes on from JADFTG010000210.1 coordinate 3,237, forward strand.
TCCTCGGCCCGGAGCTCACCGAGCCTCTGTCTCGATCCCAGTACCAGACGCTGCGGGAA
>JADFTG010000008.1 GCA_022560365.1 Chloroflexota bacterium
TGTCGCCGTAGTGTGTCGCGACGGCGGATTGACTGCCGGTAAAGTCGAAAGCCGCCAATGCCGTGACGGTTACCAGCGTTAGAGCGATGGCAAGAAAGACTACTCGGATCATGGCCCCCCCCTGCTATGAAGTCGTGTGCGAGTCTATATAGCGACGTCTGCGATGTCAATCTGGCTGAAGTGCAGCGTCAGCCGTTGAGGCCGAAGACGCGCACGGCGTTGGCGGAGAGGAACATCTCCTTCGCCTCGTCGTCGAGGCCCAGGTCGTCGAGGTTTTCGAGGCACTTCGCCGGCGTGATCATCGGGTAGTTGGTGCCGAACATCACCTTCTTGCGGCCGCGGCCGCGCAGGTAAGCCACGAGCTCCGGCGGGTAGCGCCGCGCGGTGTAGGCGGAAGTGTCGATGTAGACGTTGGGGTACTTCGTCGCCAGCGAGATCATCTCGTTCGTCCAGGGGAAGCCGATGTGCCCGGCGACGATCGTCAGGTCCGGGAATTCGAGCGCCACGTCGTCGAGGTAGGGGATCGGCCGCCCCGGCTCCGATGGCTGCAGCGGCCCGGTGTGACCCGTCTGCAGGCAGAACGGCACGCCGAGCTCGGAGCACTCGGCGTAGACCGGGTAGTAGCGGCGGTCGTTCGGGGGCAGGTTCCAGAGCCAGGGGATGATGCGGATCGCCTTGAAGCCGAGATCGCGCACGCAACGACGCACCTCCCGCACCGCCTCCACCGGCCGGGCGATATTGACGGAGCCGACGCCGATGAGGCGGTCGGGGGCCTGGCGCACGAAGCCGTCGACCTCGTCGTTGCTGATGAGGAAGCCGTCCGGGCCGTGCCAGGCGCTGACGAGGCCGACGTCGACGCCGGCGCCGTCCATCGCGGCGATCGTGAACTCGACCGGAATCTCCTGGTCGGGCGTCTCCATCTTCGTCCAGCGCCGCAGCGAATCGAACATCTCGTGCTGCATGAACCGGAGCGTAGGGTGCTGCATCCAGACGTCGATGATCACTCGTTTCCTCCTCTGCGGCGGCCGAATTGGGCGCTCAAACGGAACTATAACCCTTCCTGGCGGGACCGGTCTTTACCGTTTGTTAACCGGCCAGGCGGCCGCGCGTGTTGACCGCTTACAAATGCACGGCTTACGTTGGAATTGTTCCAAGGGAGGGACGATATGACCAGGTTCCTGGCAAGCCTATACGCAATGGTGGTCGCAGCGTTCATCGCGGCGAGCATGTACCTCACCGGCGCGCTCACAACCGGCGACATCACCGGCCTCATCGGTATCTCTTAGCGGGCTCCTGCTAGACCTTCGGCCAGCTAGTCCGGCCAACTGCCCTGCTCGGAGATTTCAATGTGGCCGAGTTCCCGCTCATCTTTTGGCTTCGACGGAAGCCGATTCTCGAATATGTCCTGAAGAGCAACATTGTAGATGATGATCCCTTTCCTGTCCGCATAGTTAGCAACAGGTATTGCTCGGTTCGGAATAAGGATCGCTGGCCGAGTTGGCGATTCGCGAACGATGGCAGCGGCCCGGGCTGTTAGCTCTGGTTCGTCCACGTCAATTTGACTCTTCAGCGAATCGATCTCGGCTGACCTCTCTGCTGGGGCCTCCCAACCGTGCTCAGGAATCCGCACCCACGCGGAAATCACGGGATTCATAGCCGGTCCAGGGCCGACATTCTGGATCCAAACCTTGAACTCGGGAAGCCCAGACTGTGGGTTGAGCCGGCTCTCAGCGTGAGGGATTGCCAGAACCGGCCGGAGTGATAAATGCAACTGCTCGCTATGGTGTCGTTCAGCCTGACGTATCTGTCGATTGACCTGAACGGCCGCCCCGACTGCTGCGAAGAAGATCAGAATCGTCATCCCAACAATGGCGGCATCCGCCCATGACGCGTCGGCAGTGATGTTGACGTCAAGCATTCAGATCATCGTCCCAGTGCGCCCAGAAGTGGTGAACGGGCCCGTGACCGCCGCCCACCGGATAGGCCCTCCGCAGCGCTTCCGTCAGGTACTCCTTCGCGTGTCCCACCGCGTCCGGGACTGGTTCGCCGCGCGCCAGGAACGTCGCGATCGCCGAGGCGAAGGTGCAGCCGGTGCCGTGAGTGCTCGTCGTCTCGATGCGCGGACCGCTGAAGTCGTGGAACGCCTCACCGTCGAAGAGGACGTCCGTTACGGTGTCGCCCTCGCGGTGGCCGCCTTTGATCACGACGTTTCGCGCGCCCATCGCCGCCAGCTCGCGCGCCGCCTCGCGGATATCGTCGTCGTCCCGCAGCTCGCGGCCCAGCAGCTCTTCCGCTTCCGGCAGGTTGGGAGTGAGCACGTGCGCCAGCGGCACGAGCTTCTGGCGCATCGCCTGCACGGCATCCTCGCGGAGGAGACGGTCGCCGCTGCCGGCGACCATCACGGTGTCGACGACGAGGTTGCGGAACGAGTGCTCGGCCGCCTTCGCGGCCACGATCTCGATGATCTCCGCGCTGGCGAGCATTCCCGTCTTGACGGCATCGGGCGTGATGTCGGCGAAGACCGTGTCGATCTGAAGCGCGACGAAATCGGCCGGCACCTCGTGCACGCCGGCGACCGTCCGCGTGTTCTGCGCGGTCAACGCCGTGATCACGGCCATGCCGTAGGCGCCGAGGGCCGACGCCGTCTTGAGATCGGCCTGGATGCCGGCGCCGCCGCTGGGATCAGAGCCGGCGATGGAGAGCACGGTGGGAACGGTCATCGGAGGTCGTCCGGTGTCAGCCCGGTTCGCTTCGCCACACGCGCGAGCATGCGGGGACCGATCTCCTCCCCGTCGTGGAACGCGTACACGAAGTCGGGCCAGCCGTCTCGCGATAGAACACGGTGTGAGCCTCTCTGACGCTTGACTCGCCAGCCGATTTTGACCAGCGCTGCAAAGACGTGCCTGGACCGCGTGGACGGCCAGTCACTCACGCCGGTTGAAAGGAAATGCTCAGCAGGCTTGGGTCTGCTTCACCATGCTCAAGGCGATCGGCAACCACCCGTAACGCCAGCGCCTGCACCTTCGCGCGCACTTCGTCGGCGGTAGCGCCGTAGACCATCACGCCAGGGAGGTCTGCGATCTCCGCGATCCAGCGACCGTCCGTCTCCTGCTCAACCTCGACGTTGTAGGTAATCATGGCTCCACCATTGTACGCCTACCCAGTGATGGCCTGCGCTCTCATATAATGGCGGACGATGATCGAACGTATCGAAGTGTCGTCTGAGGCACGCGAGCAGTGAACGACGAGCTCGACGCAGCCATCGATCAGGCGGCGGCCGTCATCGCGGCGTCGCGGCACGTCGTCGCGCTCGTCGGCGCCGGAATGTCCGCCGAGAGCGGCATTCCGACGTTCCGCGGCAAGGAAGGCATCTGGACGAAGCACGGCGAGCCCGACCTGCGCGACTACGACCGCTTCCGCGAGGACCCGAAAGGCTGGTGGGAGCAGCGGATGAAGCCGTCGCCGGCGATGAACGAGCTGGCAGCGGCGCTGGCGGAAGCGGTGCCGAACGAGGGCCACTTCGCGCTCAAGGAGATGGAAGACCGCGGCAGCTTGCAGGCGATCATCACCCAGAACATCGATAACATGCACCAGATCGCCGGCAGCACCAACATCATCGAGATCCACGGCAACCGCACGAAGCTGCGCTGCACCGTCTGCTCCAACCGCTGGCCGCTCGACGAGTTCCCGATCGACGAGCTGCCGCCGTCGTGCCCAGACTGCGGCGGCATCGTCAAAGGCGACACCGTGATGTTCGGCGAGCCGATACCGCGCGAGGTGCTGGACGAGTGCATCGAGCAGACGGCGCGCTGCGACTGCATGCTGCTGATCGGCACGAGCGCCGTCGTTTACCCGGCGGCGCAGTTCCCGGTGGACGTCCTGCGGGCCGGCGGCGCGCTGATCGAGATCAACCCGGAGGACACGCCGCTCTCCAACGTCTCCCAGCTGGTCATCCGCGCCGGTTCCGGCACGGCGCTGCCGATGATCCTGGAACGGCTGAAAGAGAAAGGGGACTCGTGAGCACCGAACGATCCACCGAAGAAGAGAAGGCCGGAGGGCCGCTTTCGGGCATCCGCGTCCTCGACCTGACGATCTGGCAGCAGGGCCCGATGACGACGGCGATGCTGGCCGACTGGGGCGCAGACGTAATCAAGGTCGAAGGGCCGGACTCACCCGACCCGGGCCGCTCGCTAATCCGCTACGAGGCCAGCCCCGGCGGCCCCAACGCTTACTTCGAGACGCACAACCGCAACAAGCGCGGCCTTGTGCTCGACCTGAAGTTGGAGGCCGGCCGCGAGGTATTCTACCGCCTGGTGAAGGACGCCGACATTGTGATCCAGAACTTTCGCCCCGGCGTCGGCGACAAGCTGGGCATCGGCTACGAGCGGCTGCGCGAGCTGAACCCGCGCCTGGTGTACTGCCAGGCGTCCGGCTTCGGCCTCGAGGGGCCGGACGCCCAGCGGCCCGCGCTCGACCCGCTGGCGCAGGCGCGCGGCGGCGTCATGAGCGTGACCGGCGAGCCGGAGACGCCACCAACGCGGACGTTCGCTGGCTTCGCGGACCAGGTGAGCGCGTTCCTGCTGTCGTTCGGGATCATGGTCGCGCTGTTCCACCGCGAGCGCACCGGCCAGGGCCAGATGGTGAACGGCTCGCTGCTGCAGTCGGTGATCGCCACGCAGGCGTTCAACATCACGAGCTACCTGATGTCGAACACCTACGCCGGCTCGCCCATTCCGCGCATCTCGCGCAAGATGACGAGCCCGCTGTGGAACCACTACAAGGCGGGCGACGGGCGCTGGATCATGCTCGGCATGACGCAGATCGGCCGCTACTGGCCGGGGCTGCGCCAGGCGCTGGCGGACGCGACGGGCGAGACGCTCGAGCCGGCCGAGATGAGCGTCGAGTGGATCAGGATGAACGCCGGCGAGCTGGTGGGCCTGATCGCGCGGCTGGACGAGCTGTTCGCGACGCAGCCAGCCGTCTACTGGGTCGAGCATCTGCGCAAGTACGACCTGCTGGTCGAGGTCGTGCAGGGCTACGGTGACCTGCAGAACGACGTGCAGGTGATGGCCAACGGCATGCTCACGACGCTGGAACACGCCCAGCACGGGCCGCTGCCGATCGTGGCGCCGGCGGTGAACCTGAGTGAGACTCCGGGCCGGATCCGCACGGCGGCGCCGGAGTTCGGCCAGCACAGCGAAGAAGTGCTGCTGGAGGCCGGCTACACCTGGGACGAGATCGAGGCGCTGCGCTCAGACGGCGTGATCGGCCACCGCTAAGCGCTAGCCGGTGCCGCGGAGGATCGTTTTCGCGCGCTCGTCTATCGCCGAGAGCATGGCGATGATGCTCGAGAGGGCGAAGAGGAAGACGCCGACCGGGATGTGGATCGCCGCCGAGTCGAGGTTCTCCCGGCCCCCGTATCCGAGGCCGATCTGCGCGACGATGAGCAGGAGGACGAGGGCGGACCAGATCACCATCCGGTAGCGCCAGGCATCGCGCGTGAGCCAGGCGAGCGCGAGCTGGACGATCGCCAGCATGAAGAGGACGTTGCCCATGATCTCGTGCACGTTCTTGAGGTCCGGCTCTTTATACGTGAACTGCCCGGCAAGCGTTGCCTGCACGAGGATGAGCAGCGCGATGAGCCCGGCGACTAGCTGGAATCCGCGGATCAGTCGAGGGTCGGTGTCCAAGCGCTAGGCCGTTCGTTCAGCGGCCATCATCTTCCTCAGCTTGCGGATCGTGCGGAAGATGATCACGCGGACGTTCTGTTCGGTGAGGCCCATGATCTGGGCGATCTGGGTGTTCGCCAGTTCGGCGTCGAACTTGAGCGAGATGATGTCCTGCTCGCGCCGAGAAAAGGTGCGCACGGCGCGGGCGATGCCGGCCAAATCCTCGCGGTGCATCACCTCGGACTCAACGGAGGCGGTGGCGGGCGAAAGCTCGCTCATCACGTTGTGGTCGACGATGGTCTCGCGGCTGTGCTTGCGAACGTGGGAGACGATAGCGTTGCGGGCGATCGTGAAGAGCCAGGTCGCCAGCGCGTCCCGGTCGCGCAGGGAGTCGAGCTTCAAGTAGACGCGCTCAAAGACGTCGGACACGATGTCTTCGGACTGGTGGGTGTTGCCGACGCGAGCGTAAATGTAGGCGAAGAGGCGCGGGTAGTACTGCCTGTAGGTCTCGACGAACTCGTCCTGCCCGCTGCTACGGGCGGTTCGGAGCGCTGGGTCGCGTCTCGCTGGTTCGAGCATAGTGAAGGAAATCGTGTGTGCTCGCTACTGGACAGTGTTAGGCGTCAAGCGCATAATTACACCTGAATTTCATATCGGTATAGCGTAAAGTAGTTTTCTGCTTCATGCATTGAGCCCGTCGGGTGCATTGCACCAGGGAGATTTCTACCGATTAGTGCAGAATTCACTTTACGGACGCTATGAAAAGGGTGTCAACCCTGTTGGTTACAATAACCCGGCGAAATTCAGAAGGGTAATGCGAGGACGAGTACAGTGCCGAAGAAATGGAACTTCCTGAGCAACTACGGACTCGTGCTGACGCACCTGTTCCAGAACTCCGATGCCACCCTGCGCGAGATCGCCCGCGGCACGGACCTGACGGAGCGCGCCGTCTACCAGATCGTGCGTGAGCTGGAAGTCAACGGCTTCATCGGCAAGAGGCGTGTCGGCCGCCGTAATACCTACACCGTGAACGAGGCTGCGCTCCTCAGCTTCCCCGTCTACCGCAACCTGAACATCGCCCAGATGGTCAAGGCACTGCGCATCATCATGGACGAGAGCCGCACCAGAGTCCCGGCCTAGCCACCGGTTTCCATCGCTGACACGCCGAGCTTCAACGCTCCTGCCCTGCCGCCATCACTCGATGGTCACCCGCAGGACGCGGCCGTCGTGCGACCAGGTGCTCGCCTCGCGCATGCCGATCTCGGCCGGGAGCGCGAACAGGCGGCGGCGGCCGTTCAGGCAGATGATGATGCCGTCGCCGGCCTGCTCCAGCGTCAGTTCTTCGCGGCTGGCGAACGGCACAACGACCTCGAGAACGAAGTTGCCGCCGTCGCGCGAGAACGCGTGCGGCTCACCGCTCGATAGGAAGCCGGTCGGGTCGCGATCGCCGTACACCTCGCGGGCGAGATCGAGCAACGCTTCCTCACCACGCGGCGGCTCGGGCCGCAGGTCGCAGGTGAGGACGGGCGCGGCGGTGGACGCCCGCACGCCCTCCAGCAGCTCGGCCTCACGTTTTCGCGACGGTGCGAAGAATGGATCCTTCACTGCGTCCGGGAGGAGGCGCGTGACAACGACGGCGTCCTTCAGGTATCCGAAGAGGCTGAGGACGCCGGACGCCTCTCGCAGCGCCTCCGGGGCCCCGTCCTCGGGAGTCACCACGAGGCGGACCGAGGTCGTCTCGTGGTCGATCATGAGGTCGCGCAGACCGGCGAGGCGCGTCAGTAGCTCGCGTCCGGTCGCAAAAACGCCCTCGCCGGTGTTGGCGAAATCGGCGGCGAAGGCGCGCACGAGGGGCTCAAAGACGCTCTGCGGGCGGGACGAGAAGACCCGCTTCAGCCAGCGCGCTGCCGACTCCAGCGCGCCGGGCAGGTCGAGGAACATCTCTAGCGGCGCCGCATCCAGCACGATCACGCTGTAGCGCTCGGAGGCGATCAGCTCCTCCAGTTCGAGGAGGCGGCCGATGTGGTTAATGCCGGGGAGCGCCGCCAGGTCGTCGGCCAGCTCTGGTTCCATGCCACGAAAGTCGAGCAGGTCGGCCAGCCAGTCGCGGAACGCGTCCGCATCGGCCGAAGCGCCCTGCACCACGTCGAGGTTGTCGCCGGCCTTCGTGACCGACGCGGTAACGTCGATGCCCAGCGCGTGCCCGAGCCCGGAGCCGAGGCTGAAGGCCAGCGTCGGCTTTCCGGAGCTAGATGCGGCCACAGCAGTCGCCGCGGACAGGGTGCTTACGCCGCTGCCGCCACGACCGGAGAACAGAACAATACGCATCACAGAAGCGGAAAGATGATAGCACGCCGCCGCTGTTTGACTGCCGTCCCGAAGCAAGACTAAGATGCGGACGCTATGCCAGTGGACAGCGATACCGTCGCCGTTGGTTCGGAGGCGCCCGACTTCACGCTGGAGGCGATCGACGGGAGCCAGGTGTCGCTCTCCTCGTATCGGGGCAGGCCCGTCGTCCTCGTCTTCCTGCGGGGCTTTCGGTGACCGTTCTGTCGACGCCATCTCTCGCAGTTGCGGGACAGATACTCAGAGTTCACGGAGCGCGGCGCCAAGGTTATCGCCATCGCTCCCGACACAGTCGACTCGGCGCGCTCCTTCTTCGAACGCGAAAGCCTCCCCTTCACGTGCCTGCCGGATCCGGATCGCGAAGTATTCCGCATGTACGACGTGAAGAGCGCGATGATCTCGCTGGGGCAGCGGCCGGGACTGTTCATCGTCGACAAGGACGGGATCGTGCGCTACGCCCACCTCGGCTTTCAGCAGTGGGAGATCCCCTCGGTCGACGAGACGCTGGCGGAGCTGGACGCCCTTTCGTAAGCATCGCCTGAGACCCACACGCGATATACTCACTGCTGCCCGCCACACGCCCGGAAGGAGTTACCATGACACAATCACGAGCGGTCGCCCTGCCCTGGGCTGGGCCGCGCGTAGCCGTCCTCGAGATCTCGGGCGCCATCGGCCAGCAGGTGCGCGGGATGGACCTCGTGCGCACCATCCGGGGCCTGACGGACGACCCGCGCGTGAAGGCAGTCGTCGTCCAGATCGACTCGCCGGGCGGCTCGGCGCCCGTTTCCGACGCGATCTTCCGCCAGCTGAGGAAGCTTTCGAAGAAGAAGCCGACCGTGGCGTCGATTCTCGGCTCGGGCCTCTCCGGCGGCTACCTGGTGGCCTGCGGCACCCGGCATGTGATGGCGCTGCCCACCTCGCTCGTCGGCTCGATCGGCGTGATCTTCGTGCGCCCCGTTATCCAGGAGCTGCTGACGAAGATCGGCGTCCGGGTCGAGGTGACGCACTTGGGCAAGCTCAAGGGCATGTTCCAGCCGTGGCACGAGCCGACGCCGGAAGAACAGGCGAAGGTAAAGGCGCTGACGGCGGAGTACTACGACTGGTTCGTGAATGCAGTCGCCGAAGCCCGCGGCATGGACCGCGCCAAGGTGCGCGAGTACGCCACGGGCGAAGTGTTCTCCGGGGCGAAGGCGAAGGAGATCGGCCTGATCGACGAGCTGGGGGACTTCGAGACCGCCGTCAAGAAGGCGCGCTCTCTGGCGGACCTGCCGCAGAAGCCACGGCTTCAGTTCGTGCGGCCCAGACGCCCACTGCTGGAGCGCCTGATGTCGCGCGGCGTCTCGGCCCACTCCATCGCCGCGGAGATCGAAGAGCGGCTCCTGCCGCGGATCGAGTTCCGCTAAGGCCCGCTAGGCGAACCTGGTGTCGATCTGGGCCGTGGCGTCGAAGAAGTGCTGGAACGACTGGTTGAAGCGGTAGAAGAGGTCGCGCCGGTAGCCATCGTTTGAGCGGGCCAGGCCGTCCGGGTACTCGACGTCCAGTGTGTTGAGCGTGTGTCCGAGATCCGCCTTGCCGTTGTCAGCGATGTTCTTGATCATCTCCTGCCACTGGTCGTAGGACTGCTCCATCCAGAAGTCCGTGTTCTCGGCCGCGGCTTCGTCCGTCTCCTTGACACCCTCAACCCCGAACGCCTCGAAAGTGATCACGAAGTACTTGCCGGCTTCCGGGACCTTGATCCCGACGCTGGCGTCGCAGGTGCCGTGGCGCTTGTAGGCCTCGTCGTCGTTGATGATCTCTTTGAGGGCGTCGAACCATTCGACGGAGGGGAAGGTTGCTTTGGTCTTGACTTCCTGTGCCATTGGGGCGACTCCTTGTCCTAGTCCCGGCGGTCAGGCCGCGGCTGCGGCCGCCTCTTCCGGCTCGCTGATGTACTGCTTGATGCTGCGGTGCACTTTGTCGCGGCGCTCGCCAAGGCCGGCCGCTGCCAGTTGGTCAACGTAGTCGTTAGCCCAGCGCTTGCGGAAGTACTCCAGCTTGCTGGCGCCGTCGGCGATCTGCTCCGGTGAGGCGCCGCCGCCGAGGAGGATCATGAGCGCCTCGCGCAGGGGCGTGTCGGCGTCCCACTCGTATTGCAGCATCACCTCGTATTTGTTGAGGACGTGGCTAATCTCCACCCGGCGCTCGCTATGCCGGCTCAGGAAGTACTTGAGGTGCTGCGATCCGTACCCACGCTGGCGGGCGACGTCCTGGATGCAATAGCTGAAGATCGTGCGCTCAGCGTCGTTGTGGGCGGTGTAGTGGCCGATCTGGAAGAGCATCATCAGCTGGCTGGCGGCCAGGATGTGCAGCGCCGCAGAGGCCTCCGTCCAGGCGCGAGCGTCGATCAGTGTGCGGTGAAAGTAGCCGGGCGCCTGGATGCCGAGGCCGCCGCCGTTGGACAGCGCCCGCTTGCGGAAGACTTCGAACCAGCGCGCGACGTCGAACTCGGCGACCGAGAGGTAAAGCTTGACCTCGTGGTAACCGTAGGACATCTCCGGTAGCCAGGCGCCAACGATATCGCCAGCGACGAGCGCCCGCTCGCTGATGTGCGTGCAGAGCTGGCAAACTGCCTTCTCGACGGCGTCTGGCAGGTCCTCCATCGACTCCCACGGAACGTCGGTCGAAGGCCGCCAGCGGCGCTGGATCGCCTCCTCGTAGAGGTCGGCGGCGTTTTCGGACCAGAGTTCCGCCTTCTCGTAGATCGAGTAGCCCATCGCCGGGAGGCCGAGGATCGGGTGTGCCCCGCGCGGCATCTCCGAGTGATACGGCCAGAAGTCGGGGATGTCGGCGTATGTGCCGACGTTGAGCATGCCAACGGTGAGCCCCTTCTTGCCCGGGGAAATACGCATGCCCCACTCGGTCGGCACTTTCATCCAGGAGAGGTCCAGTTTGGGTGCACCGCCCGCGCCGCCGCGCAGCTGTTCCTGCTGGGCGATGAAGCTCGCGGCCTGCTCGGCCGTGATGCCGGCGTTCATCTGCTGGATGAGCATGGCGGACGGCGCGCCGAGGGTGAGCGCGCGCTTGATCAGCTCCTCGGGCCAGTTCTTCTCGCGGGAGAGCGCAAGGACATCGTCCGGGATCGTGATCTCGCCGCCGCTGCGGATCTTCTCCTGTTCGGAGATGAACTGCTCGGCGGCCTCCGCGGTCACGCCCGGCATGCTCATCTGCTGGCGGATCGCATCCGCCGGAAAGCCGAGGGCGAGGGCACGCCGCATGAGGTCCAGCGGAATGCCGTTCTCTTCGGCGACCTGAAGTAGTTCGGGTGGAATATCAGTAGTGGAAGCGTCTGACATGGGCTGCTCCTTCTGGCGGATCCTAACGCGCCGACCGTAGCCGAAGCACTGCCATTTAGCCATACGCCCCGCACGCAGTCAAGCGAATTCTAGCGCGCGCTAAGGGAACTGCCGTCCCACTCACGCGGGCACTCAGTACATCTGGGAGCGCCCGCGAGATCGCCGGTAGGGCCGCCTCCGTATGAACGGGCGCAGCAGCAGAATGAGGACGAAGCCAGTCACGAAGCCGCCAACGTGCGCCCAGACTGCGATGCCCTCCGACACCTCAGACGTGCCGACGCTGGCGATGCCGGTGAAGAGCTGTAGCACGAACCAGAAGATGAGCAACACGAACGCCGGGACCGGCAACGGGATGAAGAAGAAGAACGGCAACAGCACGGCCACCGTCGCCCGCGGATAGAGCACTAGATAGGCGCCAAGCACGCCGGCGATCGCACCGCTGGCGCCGACCATCGGGATCACAGAGCCGGTGTCAGTCACCACCCGGAGCGCGGCGGCGCCGGCGGCGGCGAGCAGGTAGAAAGCGAGGTACGGCAGATGACCCAGCGCATCCTCGATGTTGTCGCCGAAGACCCAGAGGAAGAGCATGTTGAAGCCCAGGTGCAGCCAGCCGCCGTGAACGAACGCCGCCGTGGCGATCGTCAGCGGCGCCTCGATGCCCGACCGATCGCCCACCCAGGCGTCGATATCGGCCGGGACGACGCCGTAGTCGAGGAAGAACTGGTTGAGGTCTGCCGCCGATAGCGTCAGCTCGTAGATGAAGACGCCGATACTGATCAGGATCAGGGAGACGTTGACGTAGGGAGTGCGCCGCGTCCTGACGGAATCGGCGACGGGGATCATGTGCTCGCGGCGACTGGCGCCGGGTTCAGCGCCAGGGCTTCGTCCCTACTATCCCTTGCGCCACACGCTCTCGGGCTTCTTCGCAGCACGGTTCTCGTAGCGGGCGAGGACGAAGAGCAGATCGGACAGGCGGTTGAGGTAGGCACCGATGGCGGGGCTTACCTTCTCCTTGCGGCCGAGCGTCACGAGCGCGCGCTCCGCGCGCCGGCAGACCGTGCGGCAGAGGTGCAGCAGCGCACCCGCCTGTGAGCCACCCGGCAGGATGAACGTGCGCAGGACCGGCACCTTACCGTCGTACTCGTCCGTAAGCGCCTCCAGCGCCGCGATCTTTCGCTCGGCGTCCGTGAAGAGCGCGGCCACCTCGGCCCGCTTCGCACCAGCGCTGGCCAGCTCCGAACCGACGTTGAAGAGCTCGTTCTGGATGCCCTGCAGCACCGAAATGAGCCTGCGCCGCCGCATCACCGAGACCGCGACACCGATCACCGAGTTCAGCTCGTCCACCGCGCCGTAGGCCTCGACGCGCGGATCGTCTTTGGGCACGCGCTTGCCGCCAAACAGCGCCGTCATCCCGGCGTCGCCGGTGCGGGTGTAGAGCATGCTCTTGCGGGGTTTCTTGGCGGGCATCGTCTTGCCCAGAGTCTAGCCGCCGTTCGAGGGCGCCACAACCGGCCGGCCCGTCTCCGGGTGCGGGATGACGGTCACCGGCACGCCGTAGACGTCGCGCAGAAGCTCCGGCCGCAGAACGTCCGCCGGCGCGCCCTCGGCGCTGACGCGGCCCTCCTTGAGCACGACGAGGCGGTCGCAGTAGTGTGCGGCCAGCGTCAGGTCGTGGACGACGGCAAGCACCGCTTTTCCGGCGGATCCGCCGGAGCCATCCCCCCGCGCGAAACG
>JADFTG010000211.1 GCA_022560365.1 Chloroflexota bacterium
CGTCAGCCTCGTCGTTCACGGTCTGCAGCTGCGGCGGTGGGGGGGCCTTGCCGTTGCCGTTGTCGCTTCCGTTCGCCCGGTCGTCGCCGCTGGGTCGGGTGCCGCCGTTCGTCCGTCCGCTGCCCTTCCGCCGGCCTTTGCCGTAGCGGTGGTAGTCCGGCGTCTGCGGGGCCGAGAGATCGGGCAACACGGACGAGGGGTCGAACGGGCCGTCGTCTTCGTAGACGGCGGCGCGGTTCACAGCCACGGAAAGGCGGTCGTCGCGCTGCTTGACGCGGGCGCTGATGACGAGCACGTTGCCGTCGACCCAGAGATCGCCCGTCGCTTCCAGCGTCTCCGGCCAGACGGTGATCTCGACCCGGCCAGTCTGGTCCTCGAGCGTCACGGCGATGAACGAGCGGCCGTCGCGGGTCATTAGCGAGCGGATTCCCGTCACGACACCGCCGATGATCACGTCGCCGCCGGCGAACTCGGCGTTGAGCGCCACGAGGTTGCAGTCGAGCAGCGCCGAGAGCTCTTCCGAGGCCCTGGCGAACGGATGCTCTGAGAGGTAGATGCCCAGCAGCTCTTTCTCCCACGTCAGTCGCTGCTGCTTCGTCGCCGCCGGCACGTCCTCCAGCTGCGGGCCTTGCAGCGCCGGCTCGTCTTCGTCCAACAGGTCGAAGAGCGATGTCTGGCCGGACTCTCGCTGTCGCTGCGCGCTCTGCGCGAACGTGACCATGCGGTCGAGGCTGGCGATCAGCGTCGCGCGCTCGGTTAGGCCGTCGAAGGCGCCCGCCTTCGCCAGGCACTCCAGCGCGCGCTTGTTCAGGAACTTGGCGTCGACGCGCTCGAAGAAGTCGTCGAGGCTCTTGAACGGTCCGCCTTCACGCCGCGCTTCGACGATCCCCTCGCACATACCCTCGCCCACGTTCTTGACGCGCGCCAGGCCGTAGCGGATCGCCTTCGCGCCGTCTTCGCCGGCCTGCAGCGAGAAGTTGGCCTCGCTGGCGTTAACGTCCGGCTGCAGGACGCCGATGGTCAGGCGGACGCACTCGCCGTAGGCCTCGGCGATGCGCTCGTGGGTGCCCGCCATCATCATGATGGCGGTCATGTACTCTTCAGGGAAGTTCGCCTTCAGGTAGGCGGTCTGGTAGGCGATGATGCCGTAGGAGACGGAGTGGGCCTTGTTGAAGGCGTATCCGGCGAAGGGCAGTATCAGATCGAAGATCGCCTGGGCGTCGGCCTCGGAGTAGCCGTTCTGGGCGGCGCCGGCCAGGAACTTCTGCTCCTGCTGCTTCATGATCGAGCGGATCTTCTTGCCCATCGCCTTGCGCATGACGTCTGCTTCGCCGAGGGTGTAGCCGGCGAACTTCTGGGCGATCAACAGCACCTGGTCCTGGTAGACGATGACGCCGTACGTCTCGTCCAGGATCTCGCCCAGGTCAGGGTGCGGGTAGCGGGCCTTCTCGCGGCCGTGCTTGGCGTTGATGTAGGTGGGGATGTGCTGCATCGGCCCCGGGCGGTAGAGGGCGACCATCGCCGCCAGGTCCTTGATGTGGTTCGGCTTCAGATCCTGGACGTAGCGGCGCATTCCGGCCGACTCCAGCTGGAAGACGCCGAAAGTCTCGCCACGAGCTAGCATCTCGGCGACCTTCTCATCACCGTCGGGCAGCTCTTGCAGGCTTATCTCGATGCCCTGTGACGCCTTGATCACCTCACAGGCCGCCGCCAGGATCGTCAGGTTCGTGAGGCCCAGGAAGTCCATCTTGAGGAGGCCGAGTTCGGCGACGTCCCCCATCGCGAACTGCGTCGTCGGCAGCGCATCCTCGTTGCCGGACGACGGACGCTGGAGCGGGATGAAGTTGGCCAGCGGCTCGGGCGCGATGACGACGCCGGCGGCGTGCGTGCTGGCGTGGCGGGCGACGCCTTCCAGCTCGCGGGCCGTGTCGATCAGCTTGGCGATCGCGGGGTCGGTCTGGTAGACCTGCTTGAGGTCTGCGCCTTCCTTGAGCGCCGCGTCGATCGTCATCGTGCCGAACGACGCGGGCATGCTGGGCACCAGGCGCGCCACGCGGTCGACATCGCCGTAGCTCATGCCGAGGGCGCGCCCGACGTCGCGGATCGAGGCCTTCGCGCCCAGCGTCCCGAAGGTGATGATCTGCGCGACGCGGTCGTGGCCGTAGCGTTCGGCCGCATAGCGGATCATCTCGTCGCGGCGGTCTTCGGCGAAGTCCATGTCAACGTCCGGCATCTCCTTGCGCTCTACGTTGAGGAAGCGCTCAAAGACGAGCCGGTGCTCCAGCGGGTCGATGTCCGTGACGCCCAGGCAGTAGAGCGCGATGGAGGCCGCTGCGGAGCCTCGCAGCGCCATCTGGATACCCTGCTCGTGAGCGTGTTGCGCGAAGTCCTCCACGCAGAGAATGTAATCGGCGAAACCGGTCTGGCGGATGACGTCCAGCTCGTACTCCAGGCGGCGCACGGCCTCTTCCGGCTCACCAGGGTAGCGCCGCCGCAGGCCTTCGCGGCAGAGGTCGTCCAGGTGCTCGTCCGACGTTCGGCCCTGCGGCACCTGCGCCCGTGGAATGCGAATGCGGCCGAACTCCAGCGTCAGGTCGCACATCTCAGCGATCTTCCACGAGTTGTCGATAGCCTCGGGCAGGTCGGGGAAGAGCGCCCGCATCTCGTCCTCGGACTTCAGGCTGTAGCAACCGAAGTCGCCTGCCATCTTGAAGCGGTCTTCTTCCTGCACGGTCGCGTTCGTGCCGATGCAGAGGAGGATGTCCTGGTAGGTAGCGTCGTCCGGCTTGACGTAATGCAGGTCGTTCGTCGCGACCACGGGCAGGTCCGTCTCGCGGGCCAGGCGCAGCAGCTCCACGCTCAGCTTCTTGTGCTCATCGATGCCGTGCTCTTGCAGCTCGATGTAGTAGTCGCCGAAGAGGTCCTTGTAGTAGCGCGCCGCCTTCACCGCATCATCGAAGCGGCCATCCAGCAGGTGGCGCGAAACCTCGCTGGTGGCGCAGCCCGAGAGCACGATGATCCCTTCGCTGTGCTGCTCCAGGATCTCGCGGTCCATGCGCGGGCGGTAGTAATAGCCCTCGAGGTGCGCCTTCGTCGAGAGCGCCAGGAGGTTGTGGTAGCCAGCGTCGTTCTTCGCGAGCATGGTCAGGTGGTACGGCTGCTTGGCCTGCGGGTCGCGGTCCAGTCGCGAGCCTTGCGCGACGTAGGCCTCGATGCCGATGATCGGCTTGATGCCGCGCGCCCGCGCCTCTTTGTAGAACTGAATCGCGCCGTAGAGGACGCCG
>JADFTG010000212.1 GCA_022560365.1 Chloroflexota bacterium
GCGGACGGTCCTCCGCTTCCATCAGATCCTCCACGTCGCCCTCAGGCACGCCCGTAAATGGCAGATGCTCGCCAACAACCCCGCCGATGATGTGGAACCGCCTCGCGTCCATCAGTCAGAGGTGCGGCTCATTCCCGCCGCTGATGTCCGCGCCCTGCTGGCCGCCGCCGATGCTACGCCTTACGGTTGCCTCGTTCATCTAGCGGTCAGCACGGGGATGAGGATGGGCGAGATCCTCGGCCTGCCCTGGCACGCCGTAGACCTCGATGCTGGTGCACTTCACGTCCAGCAAGCCCTACAGTGGCTCCCCGGAGAAGGGCTCACCTTCCGGGAGCCCAAGACGCGCGGTAGCCGGCGCCAGGTCTCGCTGTCGCCGGCCAGCGTTTCGCGCCTCCGCGAGCATCGTCATGCGCAACTCGAGCACAGGCTGATAATGGGCTCGGGTTACAACGACAACGACCTCGTGTTTACGACCGCTCTCGGGACGCCCATCGAGCCGAGTAACCTCCGGCGGACCTGGCTCCGCATCGTTAAGGCCGCGGGTCTAGGTCACCTGAGATTCCACGACATTCGACATGCCCACGCCAGCCTGATGCTGCAACAGGGCGTCCATCCCAAGATCGTCTCCGAGCGCCTCGGTCACAGCAGCATAGCGATCACGATGAACACGTACTCCCATGTCTTGCCCGGGTTGCAGCAGCAGGCAGCGGAGCAGTTCGACGAGCTTCTGGCGGCCGGCTCGTGAGTTTGGGTTGCAAACGGGTTGCAAATGATAAGGCCCCTCAGCATTAAAGCGAAGCTGAGGGGTCTATTTCGTATACGAAGTCTGGTGGGCGATGCTGGACTCGAACCAGCGACCTTCTCGGTGTAAGCGAGACGCTCTAACCAACTGAGCTAATCGCCCACGATCTCGGTCTATATTCTAAAGCCGGTGAGAACGAAGACAAAACGGCCGCAGGCGATCCGGCAAGAGCGACGGCTCCGCCAGACGACACGCTCACGCGCGCCCCGCTGGACGAGGCGCGGGCCTAACCCGCGTCGGCCACCGCGGCCAGAGGCAGTCTGAGGCGGAAGACGGAGCCAGCACCGAGCTGACTGTCCACACCGATACTGCCACCGTGTGCCTCGACAGTGTGCTTGACGATCGCCAGGCCGAGCCCTGTGCCACCGCGCTGCCGGGCGCGGTCCGCCTTGAAGAAGCGCTCAAAGACGCGCGGCAGATCGAGCGGATCGATGCCGGCGCCGGTGTCTGCAACCACGATCATCACGCTTCCATCCTCGGCGCGTGAGGACAAGTCGACCGAGCCGCCTTCGGGCGTGAACTTGATCGCGTTGTCGACCAGGTTCACAACCGCACGCTCCAGTGCTGACGGATCACCGGACACTTCCTGCGGCCGGCCAATAATATCAACTCGCAGTTCGACGCCCGCGCGTTTAGCGTACGGTGCCATGCGCTGGCCCACGGAGTGCACGACATCGCGCATGTCCAGAGGATGTTCTGTAAAGTGCAGATCGCCGGACTCGAGCCGCGAGAGCGTCAGCAACTCCTCAAGCAACAACACCAGCCGCTCCACTTCTGTCTCGGCGCGGGCGAGGAAGTCGCGGGCCACATCGGGCTCCTCGATCGCGCCGCCCTGCAGCGTCTCGATCACAGACTTCACCGCGGACAGGGGCGTCCGCAGCTCATGCGACACGTTGGCGACGAAGTCGCGCCGCACGTCGTCGAGCCGCTTCGACTCGGTCACGTCGTGGAAGACGACGAGAAGCGTCCATTCACCTCCGCCCGTTATTGGCGCAACGTAGGCCTCGAGGAACTGCCGGTTCGGGCGCTCGATCAGGTGACGACTCACCGCCCCCTCCTCCGGCGCCCGGCGCACGGCTTCGATCACGTCGCGATCCGCTACTGCCCAGGCAAGCGGCCGGCCGACGAGCCCGTCTTCGCCCTTTCCCACCAGCGTCTCGGCTGCAACATTGGCAAAGCGCACGACGCCGTCCTCACCGAGCGCAACGACGGCGTCGACGCTGCTGTTGATCGCAGCCATCAGCCGGCTTCGCTCCTGCGATGCGGCCTCCACCCGGTCCTCGAAGCTACGTGCCATCTCGTTGAAGTCCTGGAAGGCGCCGGCGAGCTCGCCGGCGCCCTCGGCCGGCAGACGCGTGCCGAACTCGCCCCGCGCCATCTCCCGCGCTGCGCCGCGGATTACCCTTACGGAGCGTTCGACGTGATCCGCGGCGAGCCAGAGGACAGCACCGCCCACAGCGACGATCGCGCCGACGGCGATTACGGCCGCCAGGGATGCCGTCGCCACTACGAGCGCCAGCACAGAGGCCCCGGCAAACGCGGTGAAGGCGATGAGCAGGCGGAAACGCAGGCTACCCAACGCTATGCCTCGAAACGGTATCCCACGCCACGGATCGTGATCAGCCGCGACGGGTGCGCCGGGTCGGGCTCGATCTTCTGGCGCAGCCAGCGAACGTGCACGTCAACCGTCCGCGTGTCGTCCGCAAACTCGTAGCCCCAGACCTGGTTCAGCAGTTCTTCCCGCGAAAACGCCCGGCCACGGCGGCGCATGAAGCAGACCAGCAGGTCCAGCTCCTTGGGCTTTAGGCGCAGCGGCGAACCGCCCCGGTGGACCTCGCGCCGCGTCAGGTCGACACGCAGGTCACCCGACTCCAGGACGTCGGCCTCTTCGTCCCCGCCCGGCTCCGCGCGGCGCAGCATCGCCCGGACACGCGCCATCAGCTCCGGCATGCCGAACGGCTTCGTCACGTAGTCGTCGGCGCCGGTCTCCAGCCCAACAATTTTATCCACTTCGGCGTCCTTGGCCGTCAGCATGATGATCGGCACTCTCGTCTCTTTGCGCAGGATGCGGCAGACCTCGAGGCCGCTTAGCCCGGGTAGCATGAGGTCGAGCACGATGAGGTCCGGGCGGCCAGCCCTCGCCGCTTCCAACGCCGCCTCGCCGTCGGCCGCCTCCAGCACGCGGAAGCTCTCACGCTCCAGGTTGTACTTGAGCGTTGCGACGAGCGTGGGCTCGTCATCGACTACGAGTATCGTCTTCACGTTCGTCATGGGGGACGCCGGTTCGCTTCCATTATATGACCGGCGCGCTCGGAAGCGCCGATTGCCCAACGAGAAATCGCCCTGCTACACTCGAAGCTCGTGGCAGGGTAGCTCAGTGGTTAGAGCAGGGGCTTCATAAGCCCTGTGTCGCGGGTTCGAATCCCGCCCCTGCCACCACC
>JADFTG010000213.1 GCA_022560365.1 Chloroflexota bacterium
GGCGGGCTCCCGCGCCATTTACTCGCACACGGCGTCGCTGGCGGCTGCGCCGGACGTCTGGAGCGCGGCGATGCGGCAGGCAGGCGTCATCGAGACTGACGACCTGGACGAAACGATCGACGCGGTGAAGACGCTCGTCTACTGCAAGCCGGCAACAGGACAGAGGATGGGCCTCGTGGCGATGACCGGCGGTCAGTCCGTCGTCATCACCGACGCCTTCGAGCGCGAGGGGATGGAAGTGCCGCTGCTGACGCCGGCCTCGTACGAGAAGCTGGCGTCGTTCTTCAACATCATCGGCGGCAGCTACCGCAACCCCCTGGACGCCGGCGGCACGATCGGCATGGGCTTCGTGCCCGGCAACCTCAAGAAGCTGTTCGAGATCCTGGACGAGGACGAGAACGTCGACGCGATCGCGATGGAGGTCAGCGGGACGTTCATCGCCCGCCGCCTGCGCGACAACCCATCGATGATGGACGGGCTCCTCGATATACTCTCCGAGCAGCGCGAGCGCTCCGCCAAGCCGTTCCTCGCGATCACGCACCCGAGCCACGTCGAGGATGTGATGGCCGACATGCGGCGCAAGCTCCTGGACCGCGGTGTCGCGGCGTTCACCAGCTTTCACGCGGCGGCCCGCGCCCTCGCGCGCGCCACGGCTTACTGGGCGCGCCGCGACGGCGCGTAGCCATAGGAGGCGACCATGGCACGCATACCAACGATCGAGCCGGAGGACGCAAACACCGAGCAGCGGGCCGCGCACGACGACGGCGTCAAACGCTACGGCCGCATGACCAACATGAAGCGCACGCTGCTGCACTCGCTGCCGGCGTTCCACTCGCTGATGGAGTTCTATCCGCTGGCGGAGGCCGTCGCGCCGTTCCTCGGGGCGCGCCCCACCAACGTCTTCCTGCACGCGATCTCGGCAGAGACTGACTGCCTCGTCTGCTCAACATACTTCCGGCGCCACCTGGTAGACGCCGGCGACGACCCGGACCACCTCGAACTGAGCGAGCGCGAGAAGCTCCTCGTCGAGTTCGGGCGGTCACTGTCGACGCAGAGTTCGCGGGTGTCCGACGACGTATACGCGCGCCTTGCGGCCGAGTTCACAGCCGAGCAGATCGTCGCGCTGACGGCGTTCGGGGCGATGATGGTGGCAACAAACGTCTTCAACAACGCTCTCGAAGTCGACCTCGACGAGTACCTGGAAGGCTACCGCAAGCCCGACGCGAAGGCACACGGAGCCGCCGAGTGACAGAAGAGCGCGAGTTCGAAGGCAAGGTGGCGTTCATCACAGGCGCTGCGCACGGCCAGGGCCGGGCCACGGCGCTGGCGCTGGCCAAAGCCGGCGCCAACGTAGCAGCGTTTGATGTCGCGGGACCGCTGAAGTACCCCGGCTATGGGATGGGCTCCAGCGAGGATCTATCGAGCCTGCAGGAGGAGTGCCGCAAGGTCAGCTCGGAGTGCCTGTCCTTCGAAGGCGACGTGCGCGACGACGCCGCGATCACGGCGGCCGTAAACGGGACAACGGCTGCCTTGGGGCGCATCGACATCCTCTTCAACAACGCCGGCATCTGCGCCTACGGCTACTCGCACGAGCTCACCGAAGATGAGTGGGACGCGATGATCGACATCAACCTGAAGGGCGCCTGGCTGGTGGGCCGACGCGTGATCCCGGTGATGATCGAGCAGGGCTCCGGCGTCATCATCAACAACTCCTCGATCGCGGGGCTGCGCGGGATGTACCGGCTCAGCCACTACGCCGCGTCCAAGTGGGGCCTCACGGGCCTCAGCAAGTCCTGGGCGCTCGAGCTGGCCAAATACGGCATCCGCGTCGTCTCGATCCACCCGACCGGCGTGAACACGCCGATGAACGACGGACTGGCGGCTCTGGAAGGCGCAACACCCGAAGAGATCGCCGAGCGCTCGGCGGGCAACCTGCTGCCGGTGCCCTGGGTCGAGGCCGAAGACGTCGCCGAGGCCGTCCTCTTCCTGGCGTCGGACCGCGCGCGCTACATCACCGGCTCAGAGTTCGTCCTCGACGCCGGCCTGCTCGCACGCTAATGACAGCAAGGCGCTTTGACAGGCGACGCTGCCCGGCGATAACCTTATTGCATACCCCGCCCCGGTATCCGACACGATGAAAACGAGCATCTACCTCGACCACGCCGCCACAACTCGCCTACAGCCGAGGGCGCTGGAAGCGATGCTCCCCTACCTCGAGGGGAACTTCGGGAACCCGTCCGGCGCCTACGCGCTTGGCCGCCAGGCCGCCCGAACGATCGACAACGCCCGTTCGGCCGTGGCGTCGCTGCTCGGAGCGCGGCCCCGGGAGATCCTCTTCACGGGCCCCGGGACGGAGTCGATCAACGCGGCGATCAAGGGCGTGGCGTCGGCGCAGCAACAGGCCGGCCTCGGCGACCACGTCGTCACAACGACGATCGAGCACCACGCCGTCCTCCACTCCTGCGAGTACCTGGAGAAGTTCGGCTTCTCAGTGACGCAGGCGCCTGCTGACCGCTACGGCATCGTCAGTCCGGACGCCATCGCCGAGGCGATGAACGAGCGCACCGTGCTCGTGAGCGTAATGCTCGCCAACAACGAGATCGGGACGATCGAACCGCTCGCCGAAATCTCGCGGGCCGTGCGCGCGCGGGCGAAGTTCCTGGGACGCAGCGTCGTATTACACACGGACGCGGTGCAAGGCGCGAACGCGATCGACCTGGACGTCGACCGGCTGGGCGTCGACCTGCTGAGCCTGTCGGCGCACAAGTTTGGCGGGCCCAAGGGTTCAGGCGTGCTCTACATGCGACGCGGCACGCCGTTCCTGGCGCAGATGAGCGGCGGCGGTCAGGAACGCCAGCGCCGCGCGGGTACGGAGAACGTGGCCTCAATCGTCGGCACGGCGACGGCCCTCGCGGAGGTACAGGCCCACCGCGACGAGTACACGAGCACCTGCCGTGGCCTGACCACGCAGCTCGTGGAAGGCGTCTTGCGCACGATCGACGGGGCGGAGCTGACCGGCCACCCCGAGATGCGCCTGCCGAACAACGCTCACTTCAGCTTCGAGGGCGCGCGCTCTGACACGATGCTGGGCGCGCTCGACAGGCTGGGCATCGCGGCCAGCGCCGGCAGCGCCTGCGATTCCGCGACGTGGGAGCCCTCGCACGTGCTGACGGCCACCAACATGACGTTGCGCCGCGCATTCGGCGCGCTCAGGCTCACCGTTG
>JADFTG010000214.1 GCA_022560365.1 Chloroflexota bacterium
CACACCCGCTCCAGCACACGCTACGCCTGGCCGTCCGGCGAGTGGGGCTCCTTGCCAATTGAGGGCGGCGTCGAGGCGGCCTACAAGCGCCAACTGCAAGCGGCTGATGACCCCGACGCGCTCCGCGCGGAGCTCGAGGCGAGTCTCGCCTCGCTGCGCGACCCGATCCTCACCGCCGAAGCATTCGGCGTGGAGGAGATCATCGACCCCCGGGACACGCGCCCCCTCCTCGTCGAGTTCGCCCGCCGCGCCTACGAGATCGTCGATGCCGAAACCCGCGGACCCAAGGGCCGCGGCATGCGCCCCTAAGCAGGCCGCTTAAACGGCGCGGTAGCGAGCGCCTTCGCCTACGCGACCCTCGTCTTCTTCTACAGCCCTAGATTCGACGACAGTTAGGACGCTCGTTCGGGATAGTGGGCGAGCCACCGCTCGTTTTAGGAGGGGGCTTGACAGCCGTGGTACAATATGTTCGCTCGAAAGGTGGCAGTTGCGGCCAACAGCCCGGAGAGGAGAACTCGGTGCATTCGCGACGGTCTTAGCCTTCGCCACCGTCGGCATTCTGGCCCTGTCGCCTGCGCCGGCCTCCGGCTACCATGCCGGCTACGACCGCAGCGAGGCGGAGGGCAAGCTATCGGGCCCGGCAAACGGCGCCATTACCATCGGCGACGTCTTTGCGGTCGCGGCGCAGTTTGGACACGACTGCTCGTAGGACCGACACCACACCGTTGGCACATCGTGCGTGGAGCGCTGGGGGCGTGCTACCTAACCCGCACCAACCTAACGAAATTAGTCCGGCCCGCAGGCCCATCAGGCGCTGCGCCGACCACGACAACATCGGCACCACCTGAGAGAAGGCGCCTCGCGCTTAGCTCATAGGCGACGCCTCCGATCGCGTCCACGTCCTGTCGGGCTGCAATGACCGGCACTACTCCTCGCCACAGGCAGAGCTCCCGGGCGGTGCTCTCCCGCTCGCAAAAGGCAAAGATCGGCTGCGTCGGTCGCAGCTTCGACAGAATCCGCGCCGTCCTCCCGGATCTCGTGAACGTAGCCAGCGCCGCTGCGCCGACCTCGGCCGCAAGCATCACTGCGGCGTGGCAGAGTGCGTGCGAGCGGCTCCCTCGGCGTGCCGGTTCCAGAACCGCCCCGCCTCCGATGGCTTCAGCCTCCACGACGATTCGGTCCATCGCCTGCACGGTCTCAGCCGGGTATTCGCCGATCGCCGTCTCGCCGCTGAGCATGACTGCGTCGCTGCCGTCGAGGACCGCATTGGCCACGTCTGACGCCTCGGCACGCGTCGGCTGGGGACTGTGGGTCATCGACTCTAGCATCTGCGTCGCCGTGATCACGGGCTTCCCGAACAGGTTCGCTCGTCTGATGATGCGCTTCTGCGCGGCGGGGACCTTCGCGGGAGACAGTTCGATTCCAAGGTCGCCCCGTGCCACCATGACTCCGTCGAACGCCCGTATGATGCCGTCCAGGTGTCTGAGCGCCTCCGGCTTCTCGATCTTGGCGAGGATGGGCACGCTCGGCGCCGACTTGGAGACGACTCTCCGGACGAGCTGAACATCGCTCGGGCGACGAACAAAGCTCAGCGCCACGATGTCGACGCCCTGGGCAAGTCCGAAGCGAAGATCCTCCTCGTCCTTGACAGTCAAAGCTGGGGCGCTCAGCGCGACGCCTGGAATGTTCACTCCTTTGTGCGACCTGAGCGTCCCGCCGCGAGCGACGATACATTCAACCTCATGCCTGCGCGTCCTGCGCACCTGCAATTCGAGAGCGCCGTCATCAAGCAGAACGCGGTCGCCTGGCCTGACTTCCTGGGGCAGGCCAGCATGACTGATCGAGATGCGTTCCGCCGTTCCCACAACCGGTCGCGTCGTCAGGATGAGACGCGACCCCTCCCGCAATTCAACGGCATCGTCGGTGACGATGCCGACGCGAATCTTCGGACCCTGCAAGTCCTGTAGGAGGGCCACCAGCCTGCCAGCCTCCTGCGCAAGCCGTCTCGCCGTGGCGATGCGCCTCGCGTGCGTCTCCCTGTCTCCGTGCGAGAAGTTTAGCCGAAGTACATCGACGCCGGCCTCGATCATCTGCCGCAGGACGGCTTCGTCATCCGTTGCCGGCCCAAGGGTCGCTACAATCTTTGTCCGTCGCTTCCGCTTCATGCTTCGGTCGAAAGGCCTCCTCGTCCTTGGCAGAGAATCCTTGATCTGACAGGCAACAGGTTGACGCAGTCCCCGCCTTCCGGAACCGTTCCGAGCAGGCGCCAGTCTGCTTCGCGTATCTCTACCATCGTGTACAGGCCAGCGTAATTCTTGTAGGCTCGCTCGGCGAGCCGGAAGTCCGCTCCTTTGCCTGTGTGGCCCGGTATCAGGTCGCCAATCACGGCGATGCCCGCATCCTTCGCGGACCTCGTCATCTCGATATATTGCTCGTCCGTCCCGAACAGCGGATCGATCGTCAGCTCGATCCGGTCGAAGAACCCGTCGGTGGTCGGCGTGTACCCACGGCCGGAGATGCCGCCGGCACGTCGCATAGGCCCCGTGTGGATGCCCTCGATCCCGATCTCCTTGAATGTGGCCAGCAGATCAGGGTTGCCCAAGGTCTCCACAACGCTCTTGTCGCCACCCGTAATCGTTGCCTGGGGATAGCTCGTGAACCACACCGATGCGTCGAGGACAGCGTCTCTGGGCCGTGGCTGACCGTACGGACCTTGCCACTGGCGCGACTTTCCGGCCACCAGGCTGCTAAGATGCTCAGCCTGATAGAGCATCGACCGCGGTTCGAGCCATTCGATGTAAGCAGGATCTTCTGAACGACGACCACCGTTCGCCTGACTGGCCGCAGTACGAGACTGGTCGTTTGAATCGCGCACGGCTTCCTCCGTGGATATGTTGAGGTTGGTGTGCGTGCCCGCCCTATCAGGCGCCCCGATAGGGCGGGCACAAGATAGAACGCCCTAGCATACCACAGTCCGCATTGATCTCTAGGGCAGCTGACCTGATATAGAGGAAGCTGTCTGGTCAGAAAGCAGATGGTTGCGATCTGAGCAGACGCGAAAGGCCGCCGGAAAGGGCGGCCTCTACCATTACATGTTGGGGTTGGAGCGGAAGACGAGATTCGAACCCTCGACCCCCTCCTTGGCAATTGGGGCCCGGCTCTGTAAGCTGCTACCGACCTTACCACTCCTATTCGGTCGATGCAAGCTGCTAACAATT
>JADFTG010000215.1 GCA_022560365.1 Chloroflexota bacterium
GACCGCCGACGGCTTCCAGGCGTTACGCGCGCTCATGGCCTCGAACAAGAAGCGCGGCTTCCGGCGCCCGCAGCGGGCGCGCCTCTTCCGCACGCTGGCCGTGAGCGGCGCGCCCTCCGGCCGCTGGTCGCTGCTGCCGGAGTGGGAGCTGGCCGGTGACAGCCTGGCGAGCGAGGAGCTGGCCGCGGCCTGGGCGGAGCAGCTGCTCTTCCGCTACGGCGTCGTCTTCCGTGACCTGGCGCGTCAGGAGAACATGAGCGTGCCCTGGCGAGGAGTGCTCAAGGTGCTGCGGCGGATGGAGGCGCAGGGCGTCGTTCGCGGCGGCCGCTTCGTCGCCGGCTTCTACGGCGAGCAGTACGCTCGCCCGGAGGCCGTGGAGTTGTTGCGCACGGTTCGCCGCGCGGAGAAGGAGGGCGAGCTCGTCCGCGTCTCCGCCGTCGACCCGCTGAACCTGACCGGCGTCATCACGCCGGGCGCGCGTGTGCCGTCTGTGCACACGAAGGCCGTCGTCTACCGCGACGGCGTCCCATTGGCCGAAGACGAGGCGCAGGCGGCGCTGGCCGAGCGCCGGGCGCTGGCGGTGGCGGAGTGACCTTCACCCTCACGTAAGGGTTTACTTTGCGGCGCTTCCGGCATATCATTCCCCCGGAAAACGATGATCACAGGCCCCTTTGCGCTGACTTCAGGAGAGCCCTATGCACACACCGCTGCACACACCGATCTGCGACAAACTCGGCATCGAGTACCCGATCTTCCTCGCCGGAATGGGCGGCGTCTCACTATCGAAGCTGGTGGCCGCCGTCTCCAACGCCGGCGGCCTCGGCATCATGGGCGCGGCGACGCTCGCCCCGCAAACACTGCGCGAGGAGATCCGCCAGACGCGCGACCTCACCGATAAGCCGTTCGCCGTCGACCTCCTCGCTCCCGACCCGGAGATGATCCGGCCGCACATGCAGGTAGTCTTCGAGGAAGGCGTCAAGATATTCGTCGCCGGACTCGCTGTCCCGGAGGCGTTCATCAAGGAGATGCACGAGCGCGATATGCTCGTGATGGTGATGTGCGGCAAAGTGCGCCACGCAGAGAAGTCGGTCGCTGCCGGCGCGGACATCGTCGCCGCGCAGGGCACAGAGGCCGGCGGACACACGGGCGAAATCGGAGGCATGGCGCTGTTGCCACAGACCGTCGACGCCGTGAACGTCCCGGTAATCGCGGCCGGTGGTCTGGCGGACGGCCGCGGGCTCGTTGCGGCGCTGGCGTTTGGCGCAGAGGGCGCGATTTTCGGCACGCGCTTCATCGCCACGCCAGAGGCGCAGGCGGCACCGGGCTACCGCGACGCCATCGTCCGCTCGAACGAAGCGGACACGATGCGTACGCGCGCCTACACCGGCAAGCCTGCCCGCACGATCAAGACTGCCTACGCTGAAGAGTGGGAGCAGAAGAAGGACGAGATCCAGCCGTTCCCGATGCAGGCGATGATCTCCGTCCAGAACCAGGTCTTCGACTACCCGGGTCTGACCGAATCGTTCGACCCGGCGCGCACGTTCATGCCCGCCGGTCAGGGCGCCGGCATGATCCACGACATCAAGCCGGCCGCCGACATCGTCCGCGACATCGTCCGCGAGGCGGAGGCGGTGATCGACGAGCGCTTCGTCAAGCCGTCTCTCGAAGCACAGAAGAGCTAGCGCAGCTCCGGTCAGCATCCCATGGCCGTGACGTCCCGCGCCGTCGTCCAGACCGCCCCGCGAACGCTAGAGTTTCGCGAGTTTCCGCTGCCCGAGATCGGGGATGACGATGGCCTGCTGCGCGTCGAGGCCTGCGGCATCTGCGGCTCCGACTACGAGCAGTACGAGGGCGTGCTGCCGGTGCGCCTGCCCGTCGTTCCCGGCCATGAGCCGGTCGGCCGGATTGAGCGGATCGGCCCGCGCGCGGCGGAACGGTGGGGCGTCGGCGAGGGCGACCGCGTGGCCGTTGAGGCGCTGCTCCCGTCCGCTGAGGGGCTGATCAGCCGCGGTGGTCTGTCGGCGTACGGCTACCTGAGCGTCGACCGCCCGCCGGGGCTCTGGGGCGGCTTCGCGGAGTATCTCTACCTGGCGCCGAACTCTGTCCTGCACCGCATCAGCGAGTCCGTGTCGCCGGAGATCGCGACGTTGTTCAACCCGCTTGGCGCTGGCTTCCGCTGGGCGGTGGCGATGCCGCATCTCGAGTCCGGCGAGACGATCGTCGTCCTGGGGCCGGGGCAGCGTGGCCTCGCCAGCGTGATCGCGGCCAGGGAGGCGGGCGCCGGGCAGGTGATCGTCACGGGGCTCACGAGGGACAAGCACAAGATGGCGCTGGCCCGGGAGTTCGGCGCGACCCTGACTGTCAACGTCGAGACCGAAGACTTGCGCGGCGTTGTGCGTGAGGCGACGGACGGCCGCGGCGCCGACGTCGTGATCGACGTCACGGCCTACGCGACGGAGGCTGTGACGCAGGCGATCGACCTCGCGCGGCGTGGCGGCCGCGTCGTGCTGGCCGGAACGAAGGGACAGAAGCCGGTGGCCGACTTCTTCAGCGACCGCGTGGTGCTCAAAGAGCTGACGCTGCTGGGCGCTCTTGGGGTAGACTACGACGGCTACGACCGGGCCGTGCGCCTGATCGAGTCGGCGAAGTACCCGCTTGAGAAGATGCACACTCACACGATGCCGCTGGACGAGGCCGGGCGGGCGATTGATATGCTCGCCGGCAAGATCCCGGGCGAAGAGGCGATCCACATCGCTCTCGTGCCCTGAGCGACGGGAGAGAGGGAGTATGGACGAAGCGCTGCAGAAGAACTTGGACCGGATGGGGAAGGTGATCGCCGCGATGCCCTTCACGAAGCACCTGGCGATGGAGTTCGTCGAGGGCGGCGAAGGCTTCGCCCGCGTCCGCATGCGCTATCAGGACGAGAACTCGACCGCCGGCAGGGCGCTGCACGGTGGAGCGCTCGCCTCGCTGATCGACACGACGGGCGCGATGGCCGCCTGGACGACGGCGCAGATCGCCACTCCGAAGTACTTCGGGTCGACGGTCGGCGTCAACGTCAACTACCTCTCGGGGGCGATCGGTGAGGACGTGTTCGCCGAGGGGCGCGTCCTGAAACGGGGCAAGGAGATCATCTACACGGACGTCCGCGTGACGAACGAGGCGGGCAAGCTGCTCGCCCAGGGGACGGTTGTGTACCGCATCGTGA
>JADFTG010000216.1 GCA_022560365.1 Chloroflexota bacterium
GGCGTAGGTGTAGGGGAGGGCGTAGGCGTCGGTGTAGGGGAGGGCGTCGGCGTAGGTGTAGGGGAGGGCGTCGGCGTAGGTGTCGGTGTCGGTGTAGGCGTCGGCGTCGGCGTAGGTGTCGGTGTCGGTGTAGGGGAGGGCGTCGGCGTCGGCGTCGGCGAGGGCGTCGGCGTCGGCGTAGGCGTCGGTGTAGGCGAGGGCGGCGACGTCGACGCGGCAGATGCTGTTGGGGTTGACATCGGTGAAAAAGTCGGTATCGGAGCAACCATAGGCATGGACGTGGGGGCAGGCGAAGGCGTAGGCGTAGGCGTGGAGCCCGGGCTCTCCGGTGTGGGCGTAGACATTAGGTTGGCTGGAGCCTCTGCGGAGGGCTCCGGCGGCAGCGACCGCGCGGGCGCCACGTCTGGGGTAGCCGTGGCAGTTCCGGGACTTTGGAGAGATCCCGAGGAGCCTTCGCTATCAAGCAACACCAGTGCGCTCAGCGCTATGAGCGTCACTGGTAGCGTCAGCGCAAATGAAGGGATTGTGAGTTTGGGTATCATGATCGCTTCTTCTGCGTCGGCACGGGCCTTCCTGCATCGCGCACGCGCGTTTCGACTTGGTTAATGTGTGTGACCTATAGGATGGCTCTGGCTGCAGCGTGTTGCTTATGTAAAGACGGTCCCGGCTGCGTCACCGGCTACTGTTCACCGGCTGTTAACTTGTAGCGGAATTGCCGGTTAAGAAGGCGTCTCGTGATGGCGCAACGCTTGAAACAAGCCTGCGGTCTCGGCTAAGCCCGGAAAACGTAAAGATTCAGGCAACGTTCGCACAAAACGCGTAACAGTCGTTTCCGAACCCTCGCGTTGAGCCTAAGCGCCCGTCTCGATAGACTGAGAATCCCCTGCCGGTTATGTCTGAACAGCTAGATTTACGCGCCGGCGCATCGCTGATCCTGCAGCAGCCCCGCGCTCGCTGGCGTACTCTCGGTACCGCGCTCTTCTTCGCGCTCGTCTGGAGCAGCGCGCGTGTCGCCTTGCCCATCCTCACCGGCAAGACCATCGACGAAGCCATCGGCGGCCAGGACAAGACACTCCTCCTCACCTTCGCCCTGGCCATCGTCGGCATCGCCGCCGTCCAGGGTCTCGCCGCCGCCGTCCGCCGCTACTTCGCCATGAGCACCAGCTACCGCGTCGAAGCCAACCTCCGCGCCGACCTCTACGACCAGGTCAACCAGCTCTCCCTCGACTACCACGACCGCACGTCCACCGGCCAGCTCATGTCCCGCGCCAGCGCCGACCTGCACGAGATCCAGATGTTCGCCGTCGTCATCCCCCTCAACACCGCCTTCTTCCTCATCGCCGTCGGCGCCTTCGGCGTCCTCCTCACCGTCCACATCCCGCTCGCCCTCGCCGCCATGCTCGCCTATCCCATCATCACCGTACTCAGCGCCCGCTTCTTCCGCCGCCTCTCGCCCGCCACCGCTCGCGTCCAGCAGGACCTCGCCGACGTCGCCCACGTCGTCGAAGAGAACATCGCCGGCGTGCGCACCGTCCGCTCCTTCGGCCGTGAAGACGACGAAGTCCGCAAGCTCCAGGCAGTCGCCGAGCGCACGTTCGGCGACAGCATGGAGGCGGCACGTCTGCGCACGATCTACACGCCCCTCTTCTCCTGGCTGCCCGCCATCAGCCAGCTCGTCATCCTCAGCTTCGGCGGCTATCTCGTCCTCGAGGGACAACTCACCGCCGGGGAGTTCGTCGCCTTCTTCCAGTACCTGAACATGCTCATCTTCCCGGTTCAGAGCCTCGGCGAACTGGTGCCCTCCGGCCAGCGCGCCATGACCTCCGCCGCGCGCGTCTGGAACGTCCTCCGCCAGCGGCCCACCGTCGCTGGGACGCCGCACGCCGGGCCCATGCCCGAAGGTAAAGGAGACCTCGTCTTCGAGGACGTCCAGTTCGCCTACCTCGAGGGCTACCCCGTCCTCCGTGACTTCAACCTGCGCATACCGGCCGGCTCGTCCGTCGCCCTCGTCGGCCCCACCGGCTGTGGCAAGACCACCGTCGCCAAGCTGCTGCCGCGCTTCTACGAAGTGCAATCGGGCCAGATCCTCATCGACGGCGCCAACATCCGCGACATCCGCATCGACGACCTGCGCCGCAACGTCGGCCTCGTCTTCCAGGACACGTTCCTCTTCTCCGACTCGATCCGCAACAACATCGCCTACGGCAACGTCGACGCGAGCGACGACGAGATCGAACGGGCAGCCAAGGTCGCGCAGGCGTCCGAGTTCATCGAGCGACTGCCGGACGGCTACGACACGGTCGTCGGAGAACAGGGCTTCTCGCTCTCCGGCGGACAGCGCCAGCGCGTCGCCATCGCTCGTGCGGTGCTCATGCAGCCCCGCGTGCTCATCCTGGACGACGCGACGTCGAGCCTCGACGCGCGCATGGAGGATGAGATCCGGGACGCGCTGCGCCGCGTCATGGAGGGCCGCACGACGATTATCATCTCTCACCGGCTCTCGACGATAGCGCTGGCCGACCAGGTGGTACTCATGGACGAGGGCCGCGTCGTGGACATGGGCACGCACACCGAGCTGATGCTGAGCAACCCGCGCTACGCCGAAGTGCTGGGACAGGTTGGAGCAACCTCAGGATGAGTAAGCTGGACGACACCGCGAGCGCCAAGCCGCAGCTTCGCAGCCTGACCGGCGCCGCGCAGATGATGGCGCATCGCTGGCCGCACATCGTGCTCGCCACGTTCGCGATCATCACCCTGTCGCTATCGAACCTGGCGCGGCCGCTCGTCATCCAGCGCGCGATCGACTCCGGTCTCCTGAACAACGACAGCGGCGCGATCGTGGAAGCGTCGCTCATTTTCGTCGTATTAGCCGTCGCCGCATACGCTTTCCAGGGGCTGAGCACGTACCTGGTCTCGTGGATCGGCCAGGCCTTCATCCGCGACCTGCGGATGCGTCTGTTCACACACCTGCAGCGCCTCTCGATGTCCTTCTATGACAAGGAGAACTCAGGCCGGCTGCTCTCGCGCATGAGCGCAGACACGGTCGCGCTGACCGACATGATCAACAACTCGGCGGACACCCTGCTCGTCATTATTGACGACCTGCTCGATACGTCGAAGATAGACGCCGGGAAAGTGGCCTTGGCCGCCACGCCGTTTGACTTGCGAGAGGTCGTGGCTGATGCGGTGGAGT
>JADFTG010000217.1 GCA_022560365.1 Chloroflexota bacterium
GATGAAGCGCGGGGCGACGGCGCCCGCCAGAGAAGGCAGCGCCGCGAAGACGGTGACGCCGCCGGCGATCAGAATCCGCATATCCCACGGCAGAATCACCATCAGAACGCCGGCCAGGCCGATGACGATGATCGCGAGCAGGACGGTGATGATGAGCAGCACCGTATTCGTGGAGCCGCGGATGAAGCCGAGTCCGTAGTCGATCGCGCCCGCCGTGGAGACGCGCTCGACGTCGCGTTTAGCCTCGAGGTCGCCAGCGGCCCAGGCCGAGCCGCCGTCGTCGTAGAGGCGCTGCGCGGCCTCTACGAGGATGCGCTCGCGCAGGGCCGCGCCCCGGAGGGTGGCAGCCTCCTCACGTGTCAGCTCGACGGGGATCGGGAAGCCGGGGACCGTCACGGTGGGTGAGTCGCCTTCCGTGGCGACCGCGTCGAGGTCTGCTTCGATGCCCGGCATGACGGCGTCGATGTCGGTCGATATCGCTACGGAGCGGCGCAGGATGTCCTGTCCGGTGTCGTCTGAGGTTAGCTGAAAGGCAGTGAGGGTGAGGAAGAAGGCGGCGAGGAAGAGCGCGAGGACGAATGCGGCCACCCAGACAGTGGCGGTGCGCAGGACGTTCACTACGGGAGCTCGACTACGACTGTCCCGGCCAGCATGTCGTGCAACATGCGCTGCTCCCCGTCGAAGAACATCGTGGTGATGCCGAGGCCGAGCGGTAGAACGCTGACCGGCCAGACGATCGCGCGGACGAGCGACTGCCAGAACGAGATGTGGTAGCCGTCGCGGTCGGTGACGGCTACGCGGACGGCGAGCTGGCCGAGCGTCTGGCCGCGCCAGTACCAGAGCAGGACGAAGTAGAGGGGAGCGAGGATCAGGAACGTGCAGAGGATGGTCGCGCTGGTGACGTAGACCTCGTCCGATGGGTCGGTGTCGCCCCAGTTGGTGCGCGCCAGGACGTAGAAGCCGGCTGCCGCCGCGGTCAGGGCGGCGAGCGAGATCATGAGGACGCTGTCGAGGATGGCGGAGACGATGCGCAGGGAGAAGCCGGCGTAGGGCAGGGGTGGTGCGTAGTCCTGCGCCTGTTCTACCTGAGACATCGTTGTCATTTCACGGATTATAGCAGCGGTCCCCAGTACGAAATACGGTTGTCAGAGGGCCTCACTGGCCGCTGGAGAAACCCGGACAGGCGTTGACGCCGGGCTCGCCGGTGATGATGTATTGCACGCAGGCGCCGATCTCCGGGTCGTTGAATTCGACGAATGCGCCGCCTTGCAGGGCCGACTTCTGCTGGACGGCGAAGAGGGAGCCCAGGCGCTTGATCATCTCCATCGCGGCGTCGTCGCCGGCGGGGCCCCGCGGCCCGATCGCTCCCTCCGGGCCCGGCTCGCCCTGCAGGCCGGGCGGACCCTGCTCGCCGCCGCTGGAGAGCTCGACGACGCCGTAGGCAACGCTGCTGGCGCCGGCCCAGGCGATGAGGATGAAGAGGATGCCGAGGACAACGAACTGCGTGACAGTCATGGGAATCTCCCTGCTAGGTGGGGTTGGATCGGCCGGCCGCCCGAGGACCGGGTAAACGACTGGTTCGCCCGATGCCTGGCGGGCGCGGGCGTGGTGTTCATCGCGCCGGCGGAAGCTGCCCCGCCGCTTGCGTGGTGTCACAGCTATACAAACGCGTGAGCTGCAGGTTTGGTTTAGTAGCGGCGCTAGCGCGGGGCGGGGCCGGCCATCGTCTTCTGGTACCAGGTGACGGCCGGGTGGTTCATCCAGGCCCGCATCTCCGGGTCGGCGGCGCGTTCGGGGAGCGCCTTGAGCATGTCGGCGACATGGATGGCGTCGTGGTGGGCCCAGCCGGCGAGGAAGAGCTTGAGCGGGACGTCGGCCGGCGGGCGCTTGTTGTCCCCGCTGAACCGGGTCACTGAGTCGGTTTGCTCGTCCGTTAGCTTCTCGATCGTGGCGATCAGCTTCTCGCGGTTGGCGGCCGCCTCGCCGAAGATCTTGTCCAGCGTCCACTCGCGACGCTTGGCGACGGTACTGTCGTTCCATCCGTCGATGTCGAACGGGCGGCCGTCGGCATCGCGCACGGCGGCGTCCGGAACGCCGTTGGCGACGCCTTCGAACCAGCGGATGAGCTCGGTATCGAGCGTGCCGAGGTGCGGGATGAAGTCGCGCACGATCCAGGTGCTGTCCGGGACGGGGCGCGCCAGCTCCTCTTCGCTGAGCGAGCGGCAGAACGCCTCGAAGCGGCGGCGCTCGTCCTTGATCGTATCGATGACCTTCTGCATTCGTGCGGTTGCCATGGTCGGCTCCTTTCGCCTCGGGTCCGCCGGACGCACCGGCAGTATACGATAATGGCCGCGATGATCCCTGAACCGATGCAGCGGGCGTTCGACCTTGCACGTAACGCCGTGCACTGCGTGTCTCCGAACCCGATAGTCGGCGCCGTGGTGGTTGCCGCCGACGGCAGCGTGGCCGGCGAAGGCGTGACGCAGCCGCCGCCGGGGCCGCACGCCGAAGTCGTGGCGCTGGAGGCGGCGGGGGAACGTGCGCGGGGCGCGACGATGTACGTGACGCTGGAGCCGTGCGCGCACCACGGCCAGACGCCGCCGTGTACCGACGCCATCATCGGCGCCGGCGTGTCCGAGGTGCACTACGCCGTGCGAGACGCCGATAAGAAGGTGGACGGGCGCGGCCACGAGGCGCTGGAGAAGGCCGGGATACGGACGATCGCCGGCGAGGGCGAGGAAGAGGCGCGCCGTATCAACGAGGCGTTCTTCAAGCACCGCACGACCGGCCTGCCCTTCGTGATCGCGAAGTTTGCGGCGTCGCTGGACGGGAAGATCGCGGCGGCCTCGGGCGATTCGCGCTGGGTCTCGGGCGCTGAGACGCGGGAGTGGGCGCACGTCCTGCGCACGCGGGTCGACGCGATCCTCGTGGGCTCGTCGACGGTTCTGGTGGACGACCCGCTGCTGACGGCGCGGCCCGGTGGCGAAGAAGCCGAGCGGCAGCCGCTGCGGGTTATCGTCGACACACGAGGACGGACGCCGCCGATGGCGTCCGCCTTCGGCGGACTCACCGGGGACGCTAAGACGCTGGTCGCGACCGGGCCGGACTCGCCGCCGGATTGGCGGGCGTCGATCGAGGGGCGCGGCGCCGAGGTGCTGCCACTGCCGCTGGCGGGCGAGC
>JADFTG010000218.1 GCA_022560365.1 Chloroflexota bacterium
ACGAAGAACGAACCAGAGCGCCATTTCGTCACGCCTGTCCAGTTTTGGCTCCGGTGACCTGCCGACACTGAGCTTCGGAAGCTTGAACATCGGGAGTATAGACGGGTCTACTTGACATTTCGTTACAAGATTATGGGGCGCTCAGGGCGAGGGTCGCCACTCATCCTGAGGCCCCAGGGGAGTGTGCGGGGACGACAGGCGACCGACATGGGCTACGCGCCCCCGTCCGGACATCATTGTCGCGGCACGACGTGACGTTGGCGTTACCGAGCTGTTACGCGGACGTTAAATCGTGCCGGTACGGGGTATTCGGCAGCGATCGGACGGTAGCGCTGGCGATACGCTACCAGTAGTTGATCTCGCCCTGGATCATCGCCCGGGCGATCACGAGCCGCTGTATTTGCGACGTGCCTTCGACGATCATCAGCTGCCGGGCGTCGCGGTAATGGCGCTCCAGCGGGTGGTCCTTCATGTAGCCCTGCGCGCCCAGGATCTGAATCGCGTCCGAGGCCACTTTGTTCGCTGTCTCCGTGGCGTACGTCTTGGCGATCGAGAGGTAGGGCGCCCATTCGCGGTCGTACTTGCCTTCGTCCACCAGAGTAGCGGCGTGATAGACGAGGTGCCGTGAGCCCTCGATGGCGATCGCGGCGTCGGCGAGCATGAACTGGATCGCCTGGTGGTTGACGAGAGGCTGGCCGAACGTCTTGCGCTCGCGGGCGAAGTCGAGCGCGTAGGCGATCGCGCCCTCGGCGAGGCCCAGCCCACGAGCGCCGACGACGGGGCGGCAGGTGTTCAGCGTCAGCATCGCCGTCTTGAATCCGCGGTTCTCTTCGCCGATGCGCAGGCCGGCTGGCACGCGGCAGTCCTGCAGCACGATATTCGCTGTCGGCACGCCGATCACGCCCATCTTGCGGTCGCAGCGGGGCACCGAGTAGCCGGGCGACTCCGTCGGCACGATGAAGGCGCTGATGGCGGACGCCCCGTTCTCGCCGGTCTTCGCGAAGAAACAGACGAAGTCGGCCACGTCGCCGCCGGAGATGTAGACTTTCTCGCCGTTGATCACGTAGTCGTCGCCGTCTCTGGCCGCGCGCGACTCCAGGGCGGCGGCGTCGGAGCCCGTGTTCGGCTCTGTCAGGCAGAACGCGCCTTTGATCGCCCCGCTGGCCGACTTCGGCAGCCACTCGCGCTTCTGCTCGTCGGAGCCGCTGAGGTTGATCGGCTGCGTCGAGAGGGCGGAGAGGAGGAGGACCAGCGAGCATGAGTTGTCGTACTTGGCCGTCTCTTCGACGGCGAGCGCCAGCGCCAGGAAACCGGCGCCGGAGCCGCCGTACTGCTCCGGAATCGTCAGGCCGAGAAGCCCGGCCTCGGCGAAGACCTGGAAGATGTCCTCCGGGTAGATGCCGCTCTCGTCCAGCTCGGCGGCGCGCGGGGCGACTTTCTCGCGGGCGATGCGCTTCGCGGTATTGCGGATGAGCTTGTGGGCGTCCGACAGTTCGTAGTCCATTGCGTCCCTCAGTTCTGGTGTGGGCGAGGGCTATTCTACGCTACAACTGCGCACGGGACGTCGTGCGCTTCGAGACGCGCTCGCCAGCGCTCCGCCGTGTCCTCCGCGAACATCGAGGCGACGACGGCCGCCAGGGGCCCGTCGGCGGGCGACTGCCGCGCGGTCTGCCACGATCCCTCGTAGGCCAGCTCCGGCCGGCCCAGACAGACGGCCAGCGCGTGCCACTGCTCCGCGCTCTCGGCGGCGATCTCGATCTCGCCCTCGGAGCACGGGTACCGGCGCGCGCCGGGATGCCCTGTCTTTCGTTTCGGGTCTCGTCCGACGGATCCGCTGGATGTCATTGCCGTCAGCGCATTACACGGCCGCCGTCGACGTTGATCGTCTGGCCGTGGATGTACGAGCCGCCGGGGCCGGCCAGGAAGGTGACGACGGCGCCGATCTCTTCCGGGCGCCCTTCGCGCCCCAGGGGGATCGTCGGCATGACGGCGTCGCGGATCGGACCGGGTCGCGTCACGTCTGTCATGCGGTGCGTGCCGATGAGGCCGGGGCAGACGCAGTTGACGTTGATCTTGTGCGAGGCAAGCTCGACGGCCAGCACCTGCGTGAAGAGGATCATCCCGGCCTTCGTCACCGCGTAGGCGCCGAACGTTGGCATCCCCTCACGGCCGGCGATGGAGCCGATGTTGATGATGCGGCCGCCTTCGCCGCCGGCGACGATCGCGTTGCCGACCGCTTTCGTGACGAGGAAGGTGCCGGTGAGGTTCACGTCGATGACGCGGCGCCATTCGTCGTCCGGGATCTGGAGCACCGGCGCGCGGTCGGCGCCGCGGCCGGCCGCGGCGTTGTTGACGAGGATGTCGATGCGGCCCAGCTCTCGTTTCGTCTCGTCGGCCAGACGCCGGGTGTCGTCGGCGGAGAGCATGTCGGTGACGAGGGGCAGGGCGCGGCGGCCCAGCTCGCGGATCTCGCCGGCGACGGAGTCGATGTCGCGCCAGCCCATCTCCTTTTCTTCGTCGGGATAGGTGTCGGGCGAGCGCCCGGAGCCGGTGATGACGACGTCCGCGCCGTTGCGGGCGAGGGCGAGGGCGATGTAGCGGCCGATGCCGTTGTAGCGTCCGGCGCCGGTGACGATGGCGACTTTACCTTCGAGGTCTGGCATGGCGTGCGACAGTATACGAAACGGGGTCGCCGTTTGCTATGAGGCGCCGCCCGAATCGGGAGGAGCGTCTGGGAGCGGGACGAGGCGCCAGAATAGCGGCGCCGGGCCGGAAATGAAACGCCGCCGGGCGATATCACCCGGCGGCTCGCAGAAGGGTCTTGTTTGCTGGATCGTCGTGTTAGGCGGCGGCGCTGGCCAGCTCACCGGCCGCGCCCTTGACCTTGATGGTCCTGGGGCGGGCATCATCTGTCTTCGGCAGCCGGATCTGCAGGATGCCGTCCGTGAACTCCGCTTCTGCCTGCGCCTGGTCCACGTTGGCGGGCAGGGGGAGGGAACGAGAGAACGCGCCGTAGCGGATTTCGCGCCGGTGGTAGTTCTCCTTCTCGGTCGTCTCCTCGTGGCAGCTTTCGCCGCGAATCGTCAGGACGCCTTCGCTGACCGTGATCTCTACGTCCTCCGGCTTCACGCCCGGCAGAGTGGCCTTCACCGTCACGTCCGAGTCGGTCT
>JADFTG010000219.1 GCA_022560365.1 Chloroflexota bacterium
CGTCAGCATCGATCACGCGAAGGCGAACCGCTGGCCGATTCTCACCAAAGAGGATGAAACTGCCGTCCTGGAGGTGTTGCGTGACGGCGACATCTCATTGCATCCTGTGACCCGGCAACTCGAAGATGATTATCGCGACTACTTCGGCGTCAAACATGCGCTGGCCCACTGCAACGGAACCGCTGCGTTGTTGGCATCATTCTTTGCGCTGGATTTGAAACCCGGCGATGAAGTACTCGTACCTACCGCGACTTTCTGGGCATCCGTCGTGCCGATGCTATGGGTCGGAGCGATCCCCGTGTTCTGCGAAAGCGAGCCGAAGAGATTGGGTCTTGATCCCCACGACGTCGAACGCAAGATCACGCCGAGGACTCGCGCGATCGTCGTAGTCCACTTGTGGGGCATGCCCAGCAAGATGACAGAGCTGCTCCAGATAGCCGGGAGACACGACCTAAGAGTACTGGAGGATGCTTCGCATGCACCCGGAGCGGTCTGGCGAGGTCGCAAGTGCGGCACGCTCGGCGACATTTCCGTGTTCAGCCTACAGGGCAGCAAGCTGGCGCCGGCCGGCGAGGGCGGCATCTTTCTGACCGACAACGACGTACATGGAACGGGCTACCTGTCTCGGCGACATCATGCGCATCATTGAGTTGCCCACGCCGGCCAAACGCTTCGTAGCGACCAGCTTCGGCATGAAGACACGGATAGCCCCGCTATCGGCAGCCGTGGCCCGCGGGCAGCTCCGCCACGATGCGCGAGTGCTCGCCGTCGCGGCCGGCCGTCGATGGCAGGACGTGGATTGAACGCCCGCCGTGCGAATAGACGGCGCCGATCACGAACTCCAGCTGGCCGCCCGGCCCGCTGTGCATCACCGGGCCGATGGAGTCGAAGACGATCTGGCCGGTGAGGTCGACGAGTAGGGCGTTGTTTACGGCCACCAGGTTCGGCTGCTGAATCAGCAGACGGATGTCGTCCGTGTAGCCAAAGTCGTACAGCTCGAACGCCGGGTTGCCGTCGATCAGCTGCAGGTCCTCTTCCGGAAGGGCGACACAGGCGCTGCCGACGACCTTCTCGCGGTGTAGCGTCTTGTATTTGCCGGTGACGACGCCGTCGCGCACGAGCTGGGCGATGCCGCCCGTGATTAGCTCCGTCTGTACACCCAGGTCGTGCTTCTCGCCAAGGAAAACGCCGAGCGCGGCTGAGACCGTCCCAACGCCGATCTGTACAGTGTCGCGGTCGTTCACCAGCTCCGAGGCGACGAGCGTGCAGATGACCTCGGTGACGAACGTCTCCTCTTCGGTGCGCGGCGCGATCGGCAGGTTGCCGGTTGGCCGCACGGCCTCGCATACGCGGTCGATCTCCGAGATGTGGATGAAGTTGTCGCCGCCGGTGCGGATGAAGTTCTCGTGGATCTCAGCGACGACCGTTTTGGCGTTCTGCGCGAGGCGCTTCGAGAACCAGACGCCCGTGCCGAAGCTGCAGTAGCCGTGCTGATCCGGCGGCGACAGCGGCACCATGAAGACGTCCGGCGCCGGATCGAAGCCGGCGGGGGTCTCGTCGTGCCGCCAGCGGGCGATTGGCAGGTACTCCATCAGGCCGGCGTTCACGAGGTCGCGGTTCAGCGGCGTGGCGTAGTTGTCCGTGACAACGTGCGATGTCTCTTCGTCCGGGCTGACCCAGGCGAAGAGCGACGCCGGGTGGTCGACTCTCAGGTTCTTGAGCTTCTTGCGCCGGGCGAAGAGAGCGTCGCAGAGGGTGAAGGGAGTCGTCGTGAAGGGCGCTACTCCGACGTGGTCGCCGGACCTGACAACGGAGACGGCCTCATCCGGGCTCATGAGCTTGTCCTTGACCTGTGCCTGCCAGTCCATGTCGCGCCTCCTCTTGCTGAGCCGTGGAGTCGGCCAATTCTAACGCGTGGCGCCCCGGATGCCAATTCGCAGGCAAGAAGAGAGGAGCGAGCCGCCGTGGCCCGCTCCTCTCACACAGCGATGACTTGGTTAGAGGGTGCGAGCGGGGTCATGTGCGACGCGGACGGTTGCCCCGACTGCGTCGTGCTCGCTCCTGCCGGTCTCGACAACGCGCGTACCGAACTCTTCCTGTTCGTCGCGGAAGCCGTCCGGGTTGCGGCGCACCATCCGAATGAAGGCCTCGACTGTGACCGGGTCGAACTGGCTGCCGGCGTGGCGCATTATCTCTTCCAGTGCGTCATCCTGACTCATCGCCTCGCGGTAGGGCCGCCGGGAGGTCATGGCGTCGTAGGCGTCGACGACAGCGAAGACGCGGGCACCGAGCACGATCTCGTTGCCGCGCAGGCCGCGGGGATAGCCGCCGCCGCCGTAGTACTCGTGGTGGGAATAGACGATCTCGGCCGCGTCGCGCAGGAAGTCCACGCCATTGAGGATCTTGTAGCCGAGTTCGGAATGCCGTCGCATCTCCTGCCATTCGTCGGCTTCCAACGCCTCTTCTTTGAAGAGGATGCTGTCCGTGACGCCGATCTTGCCGATGTCGTGCAGCGCCGCCGCGTACTCGATCTGCAGCACCTCGTCCTCGCTGAGCTTCATCTCGCGCGCGACGAAGGCGGACATCCGGGCCACGCGGCGGGCGTGACGGTGCGTCATCGTGTCGCGGATTTCGAGCGCGCTGGAGAGGACGTCGACGACGGCGGCGACGAGGCGTGATTCGTCCTTGCCGTTGCGATTGGCGTGCTTGAAGCCTTTGCGCTCGAGTTTGTTCGCGTAGAGTTTGGCGTCGGCCCAGTGAATGATCTCGTCCAGCGTCTCACCGCCCCACGGGTAGCCGCCGGTGCCGACCGAGACGCCGAGGAAGATGCTGGCGTTCGCCGTCTCGTTGACGGGCGTCTTCGCCAGTTCGTCCCAGATCCGCCAGGCGATCTTGTCCGCTTCCTTGCGGTCGGCGCCGGGCAGGATGACGGCGAACTCGTCGCCGCCGATGCGGGCCGTAACGTTCTTCTCGCCGACCTCGCGGTTGAGCACGCGTCCAAATGAGCGCAGGACCTGGTCGCCCACCTGGTGGCCGAACTCGTCGTTGATCAGCTTCAGGTCATCGACGTCGAGCATCAGGATCGAGAGAGGCTTCTTGAGTCGCTCGGCGGTCTTCAGCTCCTCCTGCATCCGTTCGTAGAAGAAGCGGCG
>JADFTG010000220.1 GCA_022560365.1 Chloroflexota bacterium
TCGAGCACACCCTCCTCGCCCGGATGATGGGCGTCGAGCTCGTCGAGGGACGCGATCTCGTCGTCCGTGGCGGCGAGGTACGGATGCGCACGACCCACGGGGAGGAGCGCGTCGACGTCATCTACCGACGGATCGACGACGACTTCCTCGACCCGGTCCACTTCCGGCGCGAGGGCCGCCCGCCGTTCGACATGACGCCCGAGGAGGCGGCCGAGCGAATGCCGATCTTCGGCCTGGTCGACGACATCGAGGTGGCGAACGGCGGCACTCACTCGAAGGAGAACCAGTTCGCGCTCAAGGTCGCGCGCGTGCTCGGCAAGCGGGGCGTCGGCGCCAGCGACTGCCACTCGACGCAAGGCGTCGGCTACTACGTGACGGTGTTCGAGGAAGAGCTGCGCGACGAGCCGCACATGCTGGAGCTGCTGCACGCGGGCCGCTACTACGCCGCTCAGGGGCTGCCGAACGGCAAGCTCAGGGCGTACGAGCTCGAAGAGGAAGTATCCACAACCGGCTGACACGTCCTCCGTAACTCGGGCTGCCCCGGTGCTATGATTGCGCCACCGTGGCCCTGGAATACGTAGCCTTCGACCTCGAGACGACCGGACTCGACGTAAAACAAGACACGATCATCGAGATCGGCGCCGTGCGGTTCACACAGGACGAGGTGCTGGGCACGTTCGAGACGCTCGTCCGGCCGCAGCGCGAGGTGCCGGAGGTCGTCCAGCAGCTGACGGGCATTCGTGAGGAAGAGCTGCGGGCGGCGCCGCTACTGGAGGCCGTCTCCGGCGGCTTCGAGCGCTTTATCGAGGGGAGCATCCTCGTCGGGCAGAACATCGTCCGCTTCGACGCCCCGATCCTCGACCGCGAAGGCATCCGTCGCCCGGAGCGCCTTTACGACACCGCCGATCTCTCCTACATCCTGATGCCTTCGCTCGGCGCGTGGAGCCTCACGAAGCTGGCGGAGCGATTCGGCGTCGCGTTCGACACCCAGCACCGTGCGCTTTCCGACGCGGACGCCGCGCGCGGCGTCTTCCTCGGGCTGCTCGAACTGGCGATAGAGCTTCCGAACGAAGTGCTGGGGCAAATCGCCCAGTGGCTGACGCCGACGGAGTTCCCCTGGAGCGGCTTCTTCCGCGACGCGTTCGACAGGGCGGCGTCGCTCCCACCCGTGAAGCGTCCGATCCTGCGCCCGCCCGAGAACATCGACCAGCGGCCATTGAAGCCGAGTCTGGATCCGGCGCCGGTCGATCCGCAGACGGCGCTGGCGGTGCTGGCGTCGGCGGCCCGCCGCGCTGACCTCTTCCCCGAGTACGAGCGACGCCCCCAGCAAGAGGCGATGACGGAGGCCGTGGCTGAGGCGTTCAACGACGGAACGCAGCTGATGGTCGAGGCCGGCACCGGCGTGGGCAAGAGCCTGGCGTACTTGATCCCGGCGGCCTGCCACTCGCTGGCAAACCAGGGCCGCGTCGTCGTCTCGACTTCGACGATCAATCTCCAGGAGCAGCTCACGAAGAAGGACCTGCCGGCTGTGAAGGCGCTCTCTCCTGACTCTGGTCTGCGCACCTGCCAGCTCAAGGGACGGCGTAACTACCTCTGCCTCAAGCGGTTCAACGCGCTGCGGACATCGGCGTCGCTTTCCGATGACGAAGCCTA
Source organism: Chloroflexota bacterium (assembly GCA_022560365.1). GTDB lineage: Bacteria > Chloroflexota > Dehalococcoidia > SM23-28-2 > RBG-16-64-32 > CF-162. The sequence goes on from JADFTG010000220.1 coordinate 1,654, forward strand.
TCTTGCGTCGAAGATCCTCGTCTGGCTCGGCGACACCGACACCGGCGACCGCGGCGAGATTCGGCTCTCGCCGAAGGACGATTCCCTCTGGTGGCGGCTAAGCGCCGACGGAGCATCCTGCACGTCCGACAACAGCCCGTTCGTGGTAGACGGTACGTGCTTCATGCTGCGCGCGCGCAAAGAGGCGGAGGCGTCGCACATCGTCGTTGTCAACCACGCGCTGCTGCTCGCCGACATCGGCACCGGGGGCCGGGTGATCCCGCCGTACGAGCACGTGGTCATTGATGAGGCGCACAACCTGGAAGCCGAGGCGACGCGCCAGTTCGGCTTCACCTGCCGCGAGCGCGAGCTGCATCAGCTCCTAGACGCCAGCGAGGGGATCGTTCCCGCGCTCGGCAACGCCTTGCGCACGGCGCCCGTGCTGCTGGAGGCGCGCGGCGAGATGGAGGAGCAGGCGACGGCCCTGCGAGAGGCGGCAAAGGGCGCCCGGCCGCGCGTCCAGCAGCTGGCGGACACGCTGAAGGCGTTCCTGGCGCAGCAGGCCGCCCCGAACGCGGAACGCGACTCCAGGCTGCACGTAACCAAAGCGACGCGCGTGCAGCCGGACTGGTCGGACGTCGAGATCGCCTGGGAGAACTGCCGTCTAGTCCTCAGCAACGTTGCGGCCCACCTCGGCCGGCTGCACGACTCGTTGGTCAGCGCCGAGGAGCTGGGAATGCTGAACCAGGAGATCATCGTCGCGACGGTGGCGCAGTCGCTCGAAGCCGCCAACGGCTTCGTCAGCGGCCTGGCGGCGGCGCTGGAGGAGGAAGACCCGGGCCGAGTCGTCTGGCTCGAGATCGACCGCGGCGACGGCGGGATCATCGTCTCGTGGGTGCCGCTTGAGGTCGATGGCCTCTTGCGGAGCGGCCTCTACGAAGACCGTCGCACGGTCGTGCTGACCGGGGCGACGCTGCGCACGCAAGACAGCTTCGAGTACCTGCAACGCCGCGTCGGCCTGCAGGACTGTGAGACGCTCGCGCTGGGTTCGCCGTTCGACTTCGAGAAGGCTGCGCTCGTCCTGATCGCGCGTGACATGCCGGATCCCGGCTCACCCGGCTACGTTGACGCCCTCGCCCAGGCCGTCATTGACCTGGCGCGCGCCTCGCAGGGGCGCGCGTTGGTGCTCTTCACGTCGCACGCGACCCTCCGCGCAACGCACCGGCTCGTCGCCGATGCGCTGAAGCGCGACGGGATCGAAGCGCTGGGGCAGGGGATCGATGGCTCTCCGCGTCAGCTCGTCCGGGCGCTCCGGGGCAACACGAAGACTGTGGTGCTGGGAACGTCGAGCTTCTGGGAGGGCGTCGACATACCGGGCGACTCTCTCTCGCTGCTAGTGATGGCGCGCCTGCCGTTCGCCGTGCCGACGGATCCGGTGTTCGCGGCGCGCTCGGAACTCTACGAAGACCCGTTCAACGAGTACGCGCTGCCG
>JADFTG010000009.1 GCA_022560365.1 Chloroflexota bacterium
ATCGGCTGGCCGTTCCAGTCGGCCATCGAGCTGGTGAAGGGGCCGTCCCACTTCGCGCCGCAGGCCGCCGCGCCCCCGTCGCAGTTCAGCCAGACGTCGCTCGTGCTCAGGTCCATCCAGGCGCCGTAGTCGCCGTTGGGCTGATAGTGCCAGCGCTCCGGGAAGAGCTTCTTCTGTTGGTGACCGGTGTTCGACTCTGCTGGATCCGCCATCGCGGCGAGGCCGATCGTAACGAAGGCCGCGATGGCGAGAGCCCCGGCGATTCGCATGCCGGCGCTCATTCGGCTGCCAGCCTTTCGATCGCCTCCGCCGGTGTGTCCCCGGCCAGAGCTTGAGAAGCGCCGGTTGTTTCCCAGCCGACGGGCGCGGTTACACGGCCGTCTTCGATCGGGAAGCGCGCGAACGCGGAGGCGCTGAATGTGTTGGGGCCGTCCTGGCGGGCGAAGAACAGGTAGCGCGAGCCGACCGAGATCGCTGTGTCGCCTATCAGCAGAACGCGCACCTCGCCGCCGCTCGTCACGCCGCCGAGCTGTTCGACTTTGACCACGGAGCCGACGGCTGGTTGGCCGGTCGAGGCCTCGATGCGAACGAGGAATACGGAGACGGGCAGCGGCAGTTCCCGGCTGTTGCCGAGCTGAACGTAGCGGCTCTGGCCCGTTCCGATCCCCTCGCCCACGAACGTGGCGTCGGTGGACGCGACAAGCGTATCGAGGTCGTCAGCCAACGCCGTGGCGTAGCGAGCCGAAATCCGCGCCACCGGCAGGCCGTCGGCGTCGCGCTCGACGGTGGGCGTGTTGCCGGATGAGCCACAGCCGGCAAGCAGCAAGACTGCCAGCGCCGCAGCACCCGCCGGCCAGAGGGGTTTCAGGCGAAAGATCGTACCCACGCACCAAGCATGATAATGCCGCGGCCCATGTAGTTACGCCGATAACGGCGACGGCACACGACTTGAACCAGTTCTTCACCGCTCTACCTGCTATCCTCACGCCATGAAGGCCGAACTCATTTCCGTGGGCACGGAGCTCCTCCTGGGCGAGATCGTCGACACGAACGCCTCGTGGATCGCCTCTCGCCTGCCCCGCATTGGCCTCGACATCTACCACAAGTCCGTCGTCGGCGATAACCTCGAGCGGGTCGTCGACACGATCGAGCGGGCGCTCTCACGTTCCGACGTGGTGATCATGACTGGCGGCCTGGGCCCGACCGAGGACGACCTGACGCGCGAGGCGATCGCCGAGGCTCTGGGCGAGGAGATGTTCGTCGATCCGGACATGGAGCGCGCTCTGCGTGCCTTTTTCGCTGCGCGCGGAGTCGACTTCGCGGAGTCCAACGTGAAGCAGGCCAAGCTGATACCGTCGGCCAGCGCGCTGGCCAACCCGCGAGGCACCGCGCCCGGCTGGTTCGTCGAGAAGAACCGCGCCGAGGGCGACCGCTACATCATCGCTATGCCCGGCGTCCCGGCGGAGATGTACCGCATGTGGGAGAACGAGGTGGCGCCGCGCCTGCGCGAGATGACGAGCGAGGTGCTGATCACGCGCGTCCTCAAGACCGCCGCCGTCTCCGAGGCGAAGATCGACGAGATGCTCTCGCCGCTGCTCAAGTCGACCAACCCCAGCGTCGGCATCTACGCCAAGATCGACGGCGTTCACGCTCGCATCGGCGCCAAGGCGGCGAATGAGGAAGAGGCCCGCGCACTGATCGCGCCGGTCGAAGAGAAGGCGCGCCGCATCCTCGGTGCGGCTGTCTGGGGCGCCGACGACGAGACGCTGGAGGCTGTGGTCGGCAAGATGCTCCGTGAGCGCGGCCAAACGGTGGCGACGATGGAGTCGTGCACGGGCGGCCTGCTTTCGTCGGCGATCACCGACGTCGACGGCTCGTCTGATTACTTCAAGGGTGGATACGTCGCTTACACGGCGGAGCTGAAGATCGCGCTCGGCGTGAACCGGGCGATCATCGACGAGCACGGCGTGATCAGCAGTGAGACGGCTGGCGAGATGGCCCGCGCTGCCCGCGAGGTGCTCAGCGCCGACTACGGTGTCGGCGTCACGGGCGTCGTTGGGTCGGACAGTGTCGAGGGCAAGCCGCCGGGCACGATCCACATCGCGATCCACGACGGCGAGCGCGCGGAGTCGATCACGTACACGTACAACCAGGGCCGCGTCGTGAACAAGCGGCGCGCCGTCAACACGTCGCTCTTCCTGCTGCGGCGGACGCTGCTGGCCGCCGGCTCCTGACATTTCGCTCGCGAGACTGTACCATCGCCCTGGTGACCGCATGCGCTATATCGCACCGCTTCTTGTGGGAATCGCTGTCTTGCTCGCCGCCTGTGGCCAGGATGGCGAGGACGCCGCTGCCCGCCCTCTGTTAGCCGACGCCGAGAACGCCACCGTAGAGGAGCTCTATGGCGCCCTTGGCGAGTCCCTCGCCGAACGGTCCGGAGTCCTCCATATAGTGGCGGATGGATTCTCCCAGGCTGGAGTGAGAACGGACTATCGATCTGAGTCGTGGGTCTTCCCAGGTGACGATTTGGCGCGAACCGAACTCTCTTACCAGTTTTCCGGCTATCCAGATGGAGAGACGCCTGAGGAAACCAGTTTCCTCGATCGCTCCGTTGTGGCTAACGGAATGCGTTTCGAGGACACGCACAACGGACTCAGCTCGGTCGAATTCGTGGCCTGCTTTGGTGGCAGCGTTGTCACGTCCCTGCTTCTTAGATGTCCCGGCCCACTCGAGGATCTGACGAAGACTGTTGAGGTTGGCCGATATGAAGGCCGCTCAGTCGTCGTACTCGTGACGAGCGGGACGTCTCGCGGAGCGGATGAGATAGCGATCTTCACCATGAGGCTCTATCTTGATTCCGCGACGCTCCTGCCCATAGCCAGCGAGACCAGCGGGACGTTCGACTTTGGAGAGATCGAGCCGCTTTCCGGTGAGGAGTCGTACGAGCACGAATGGGTCGACCGGGGATCTCTCCCAGATGAGTTCTTCGAACCCGCATCCATCGGCTTCGCGGAGTAATCTCATCAACCGCCGGGGGACCGGGGGCTATGCGGTCAGCTGGCGGTAGAGGGTGGTGATGCGCGAGGGGAGGGATTCGATGTCGGGGACGACTTCGTAGCCGATGTCCTGGCACATCTGCTTCAGGTAGTCGTGGCCGTAGCGGTCGACGGTAAGGCAGAAGGGCACCATGCCTTTGCGCTTGGCCTCCATCAGCGCCATGTGCGTGTCGTGGATGGCGTACTCTTTCTCGGTGCGGTCGCGGCCGTAGCCGTGGTCCTGCGGGCGTCCGTCGGAGACGAGGAAGAGGATGCGCACCTTTGAGTCGTGCTCCTCCAGCTTGGCCGTGGCGTGGCGGATGGCCGGGCCCATGCGGGTTGAGCGGACCGGCGCGATCTTGTCGATGCGCTTCTTGACGTGATCGCTCAGCGCCTCGTCGAGGTCCTTGACGACGTAGAACTCCACGTTGTCGCGGCCGTAGCCGGAGAAGCCGTAGATGCCGTAGGCGTCGCCGATCGCCTCCAGCGCCTTGATCAGGAGGACGATGCTCTCTTTCTCGACGTCGATGATGCGCTTCGGTGGCGTTAGCAGCTCCTGTGCCCGGCGCGCCATCCACCACGAGAAGTAGCGGCGCGGGTCGTCGTCGAAGCTGTCCTGCTGGTAGCGGCGCTCGTGCTTGGCGATCTCCTCGTCCGTGGAGGCGCTCATGTCCAGCAGGAACGCCACGCTGACGTCGCGCTCGATCTTGTTTCGGCGCCAGTAGATCTTGGGGTTGGGCGTCACGCGCGCCCGGCGTTCGATTGCGAACTCGGTAACCGCGTCGAAGTCCAGATCTTCGCCGTCCAGCAGGCGCTTGATCTTGCGGTACATCTCCGGGCGCAGCAGCTCGAACTGGCGCTGCGTCTGCGCGACGAGCGACGAGTACTTGGACAGCGTCTGCTCGTAGTACGAGATCTGGCCTTCCGCCACGGGGTACTCGACGATGCGGCACCAGCGCGGCCGGTAGTCGCCGGCGCGGAAGTCCCACTCGTCGTAGAAGAAGTACTTTGGCTCGACAGGCAGCTCGTGCTCATCGTCGGCGGTGCTCATGCCGGTCACGGGCTGGCCGTCCTCCGTCGGGACCGGCTGTTCCTTGCCGGGCCGCTGGTCCTGTTGCTGGTTAAGCTCCTTGATGAGGTTGGTGAGGAACAGCTCCGACGATTGCGTGAGGTCGGCTTCGGCCATGTCGGCGATCGTGATCTCGACGCTCTTCTCCAGCATCTGCTTGAGCTGCTCTGGAGAGATCGGCGAGGCTTGTCCCTTCTCGTGCCGTTCCTGGCGCAGCTTCATCAGCATCTGCACCGTCTCCGGCTTGAACTCGCCGCGGAAGTCCACCGGCTGCGGGCTCTCGTACGGCATCGGCTCGCCCTGCGGCATGTCGAGCGGCGCGTTGTCGCCCAGCGAGTCGGCCGACATCGGCGAGACGTTCAGGTCTCCCTCGCTCATCTCGGCCCAGTCCTCGAGCATCTCCGGCATGATGTTCTGGATGCTTTCCGCCAGCCGGTAAAGGCGCAGTGTTGCCTCGGCGGAGTCCTCGACCAGCGCCTGCGGCTGCTGCAACGTCTCCAGCACGCCGAGCGCGTCGGCCATGATCCCCATCAACTGCTGCGGCCAGACTATGCGGTCTATCCCGCCCAGGCTGGCGCGCACGAGGTTCTCGACGAACGCCTGGCGCACGGGCAGTTGGCTCGCCTCCGGGCGCCTGTCCAGCTCGCGCGACTGCCGCTCGCTGTACGGGCCGCGGATGCCGCCGTACTCGCGGCTGATGAGCACATCGATCCGCGCGTCCTCAACGATGGCGAAGAGGTCGGACGCCAGCTTGCGGTCGGCGAAGATGTCGAAGAAGCGTTCCATGTCGGTGAGTGGGCCGGGCGGTGGGGCCACCTCGCCCGGAGCGTCCACATGGCCGTCGGTGTCGATCGGTGGCGCTGGTTCGGGCGCCGGCCGATCCGCTTCCGCCTTGATCCGCTCCGTTGGGAAGATCGCGCCGTCGCGCTCGAACTCGAAGTCGAAGGTGCCGAACTCAAGGTGGCCGGCCTGGTGGGTGCAGTAGACTTTGTACACGCCGAAGTTGCGGGCCTTATCCTGGAACTCCTCGACGTGCGGCGGCAGGAAGATTGCGCTGCCTTCGGTGGACGGTGCGTCGCCCTCCACCCAGCCGATCCCTTTTTCTGCCAGCGCTTCCGACGAGTGAACTCCGACTTCGACGCCTGTGAGCGCCTTGCTGTACATGCGCAGGATGTCGGTGATACGGCTCAGTTCGACCCGCGACGAGAGCGACTCCAGCATATCCTCGCCGCGGCTGGACTCCATGCGGAAGTAGGCCTCGCCGCCGTCGGCGCTCTGGTCAAGCAGCGCACTGCCTTCGGCGTGCCATTCGGCGATCGTCTCGACGGGGATGCGCTCGAGCGCCGTCGGTGCCGTCTTCAGGAACTCCATCGCGGCCAGCGGCGAGCGCTCCACGAGATCTTCCGCCAGCGAGAGCAGCAGTCCGTGGGACTCCTGGTCCACCTGCGCCAGTGCCCGTGAGGCCTCGGCGAAGAAGGCGAACGCCTGGCGGCCTTCGCGGCGCGCCAGTTCGCGCGCCAGGTTGAGGAACCGTCCGCGCTGCATCGCTTGTATGTTGGCGAGCAGGGACGGGCCCTTCTCCAGGTAGGAGCGCGCATCCGCCCAGCCGGTGGAGGCCAGCGACTCGGCGAACGTCAGGAACGCCGAGCGGTCGTCGCCCTCCAGTGGCTCAAGCGCCTTAGCGGCGATCGTCAGGCAGTGCGAGGCCAGGTCGTACGAGCGGTCGCAGAGCGCGTCGACGAAGCGGACGAGGATGCGCGCCTCTTCGGCGGTGAGCCTGGCGAAGAGCGCCGGGCTGCCGTCGAAGAACTGCACGGCAAGCGACGCCGAACGCCACGTGCCTTTGTAGAGCAGGCGGCCCAGGCCCACCCAGTCGCTGATGCGCGCTGGTGTGATGGCTGGCAGCGTGGCCGGCGAGGCGCGAAAGAAGGATGCGGCCAGCGCGGACGATAGCTCGGCGAGGTCGAGGCCGTGCTTCGCCCAGCGCCCGAAGCCAGCGCTGCCGAGGAGCGGCAGCACCTGCGGCGTGACACGATAGTACTCGCCCGCGGCTTCCCACGAACGCCACGACTGCCGCGCCAGCTCCAGGCCTTCCTCTGCCCAGGCGCGCAGTTCGTCGTCGCTCATCAGATCGCCGATTTCGTCGGCGGCGCGGCGGAACTCGGCCACGAGGCTCGTCGAAAAGGGCGTCAGCTTCTTTTCGTAAGAGGAGTAGATGCGTTTGCGCTGATTCAATCTGGTGCTCCCTCTAGCACCGGCACGAAGCAGACTTTGTCCCCAAACTCGGCTGCCTTCACTGGGAATGCCACTCCTTCGTAAGCGGCGTCGTAGATCGAGATGTAGGTTCGACCATCGCCCACACTACCTACAGTTCCAGTTGCGGGACGTTCAAATTGGTCCTTCAGCCCGACTGAATCGAGCACATCGTTCCAGACAACATCCGCTTGCCAGCCGCCGGAGGTAAAGTCATCAGGAAATAGGCAAGTTACGGCGATACCGTACTTCTCTGCGGCTTCATTTGCCGTGGTCACGAAAGCCGGTGGCAGATTGGACGTGGCGTCACTATCGTCGTCACCGCCGCACGATGCGAGTAAACCGATGAGGGCTAATAGTACAGTGACGAATACGAGCCGGATTGCCAAAGGAAGCTCCCTTACTCGAAGATCGAAGAGACTACCTCTTCGATGCTCCGCTGGACGTCGGCGTCGTCCGTCAGCGCCCACGTCACGGCGACCTGGCAGGCGCGGCGCGCGCTGATGCCTTCGTGGATCAGCTTGCCGGCGTAGATGAGGAGGCGCGTGCTGACGCCTTCCGCCAGGCCGTGCTCCTTGAGGTGGCGCACCTTCTCGCCAAGCTTCGCCAGCTCGAGCGCGATGGCCTCGGAGACGTTCGATTCTTTGGCGATGATCTTGGCCTCCAGGTCGCGGGGTGGGTATCCGAACTCGATCGCCATGAAGCGCTGGCGGGTGCTGTGCTTGAGGTCCTTGAGGGCGCTCTGGTAGCCGGGGTTGTAGGAGATGACGAGGATGAAGCCGTCGCGCGCCTCGACGATCTGGCCGAGCTTCTCGATCGGCAGCAGGCGGCGGTGGTCGGTGAGGGGGTGGATGAGGACTGTCGTGTCCTTGCGCGCCTCGACGATCTCGTCGAGATAACAGATCGCCCCGACCTTCGCGGCGCGAGTCAGCGGGCCGTCCATCCAGCGCGTCGAGTCGCCCTCCAGCAGGTAACGGCCGACGAGGTCGGATGCGGTGAGGTCTTCGTGGCAGGCCACCGTCACGAGCGGCATGCCGGACTCCTCGCCGTTCTTCGAGCCGTCGGCGGAGTTGCGCGTCACCGTCACCGGGCGGCCGAGCTTGTACGCCATGTACTCCACGAAGCGGGTCTTGCCGCAGCCGGTCGGGCCCTTGAGGAGTACCGGGATCTTCTGCGCGTAGGCTGCCTCGAAGAGCGCTACCTCGTCGTGTAGCGGCTCGTAGTAGGGCTCCGACGTGACGAGGTACTCTTCGATGGCGTACTGGCGGTGAGTTGATTCGGTCGTCATTGGTGTTCCCTCAGGCAGTTATTCCTGTTCTAGCATACATTAGGAGGGGCGCGGAACATGGAACATCGGGGGCTGGACGGGAGCCCCATCTATGGTCCTAGTTCCCTGAACCCTGTTCCAGCTTCGCCGTGAGCTTCGCCCAGGCGTCCAGAGCCTGCTGTCTCGTGCCGTCGAGATCGCAGTCTGTATCGATGACGACGTGGGCGTTTCGTGTGCGGTCCTCGTTCGACATCTGGCTCTTGATGCGCTCCAGCACCTGATCCTCGGGTAGGCCGCTGCGCTCTGACGTGCGCCTGGCAGCGATTTCGGGCGCTAGCGCGGTCACCCAGACCTCGTCCGCCAGGTCGTCCCACTTTGCCTCGAAGAGCAGCGCCGCCTCCAGCACGGCGATCTCGACGCCCTCTCGCGCCAGGGCCGCGAGGCGTTCCCGCATCATGCCCTTCATGCGCGGGTGCGTGATCGAGTTCAGCGCCGCCAGGTGCTTCGGATCCGAGAAGACGATGGTGCCCAGCTTCTTGCGGTCGATCGTGCCGTCGTCCGCCACGACTTCGCGCCCGAACTCGTTGACGATCTCCTGCCAGGCGGGACGACCGGGGCTGTAGACTTCGTGGCCGATGATGTCCGCGCTGAGGACCGTGGCGCCCTGTCCCTCGAGTACTTTAGCGACGGTGGACTTACCGCTGCCGATGCCTCCTGTGAGACCGATGATATACATAGCGTCCGCCTTTACGTAACGGAGACGAAAGAGCGCGCCCCCACGTGCGCGCACCCCAATTCTAGGTAGCGTGCGGGGTGCGGGTCAAGGGTGATGTCGGCGAGGCGTGCGCTACTCACCGAGCCAGAGTTCGTAGTTCATTTGCGCCGCCATGCCTTCGCGCTCGTAGAAACGGTGTGCGTCCTTTCGTCCGAGACCCGAACTGAGCACGAGGTGCGTGCAGCCGCGCTCGCGCGCCCAATCGGCGGCGGCCGCGAGGAGCGCCTTGCCCACGCCGCCGCCCCGCGCCGCCCGGTCGACGACGAGGTCCTGCAGCCACGTCCGCCGCCCGTAGCGGATCGATTCGATGTCGCGATATACGGACGCCAGCCCGACGAGGGAGCGGCCGTTGAGCGCGAGGAGGACGTCTGAATGCTCACCCTCGATCGCCCAGCGGAAGCCGTGGCTGCCCCGCTCCCGTGTGTAGCCTGGCGCCGGTGCGCCCGGGGCGTCGAAGAGCTGCTCCAGGAGATCGAGGAACGCCGTCTCGTCCGTGAGCGTGGCGGGCCGGATGTCGATGCTCATTCCCGGATGCTATCACCGAGAAGCCGGGCGGGGGCGTGGGGTCAGGCTCCGCCCCGTGTGCTACACTGCCGCGGGTAGCTTCTCGGGTTCCAGCGGCTGGTAGCGGGTGACCGCGTCGAAGAGGTCGAGGACGGAGCGGTCGTCGCTGATGCCGCGCAGGGCGCCGGTGCCGCCGAGGTGTTCCCGGATGAAGAAACGGGCGACGGCCGCCTTGCGCGCGTCGCCGCTGGCGTCGAGTTCGCCCTGGGCCGCCTCCAGCAGGAGGGCCGCCTGCGCCAGGTCCGAAAGCGCAGCCGTCACACGGCGGGCGTTGAGCTGGCGGACGTCGTTGTCGGCGCGCGCGGTGAAGGCGATGATCTCCTGGGCCTCGCGGCGTGCCTGCGCCACGGCGTCCTTCATCGCCGACAGAGATGTGTGCGAGACCGCGGACAGGGCGGCGTCCACGCGGTTGAGGAGCGCGTCGTGGGCGCTCTCCTTGCCCATGGCGCGCAGGACGTCCAGACAGATGATGTTCTCGGTGCCCTCCCAGATCGTGTGGCACTGCGCGTCCCGCAGCTGGCGCGCGGTCGGGAACGTTTCGATGTAGCCGTTGCCGCCGTACATTTCGACGGCCTGGCTGGCCAGTTCGAGGCCGCCGCGAGCGCCCTTGAACTTGGTCAGCGGCACGAGGATGCGGTACAGGCGCCGGCCCTCTTCGTCGCCCTTGCTGGAGGCCAGCGACGCCGCCTCGAAGACGATCGCCGAAACGGCTTCGACGGCGACGACCATGTTCACGAGCGTCTCGCGCACCATCGGTAGTTCGTCCAGCCGTTTGCCGAAGGCGGTGCGGTGCGCGGCGTAGATCGCTGACTCGAGGAACGAGCGGCGCATGATGCCGAGGCCCATCGTGGCCACGCCCATGCGCGAGCCGTTGACCATGCCCATCATGCGGTTCAGGCCACGCGTTTCGGACCCGGCGGCCGTGGGGTTGCTCATGATGTACGCTTCGGCGTCGACGAGTTCGATCTCCGCCGTGGGCACAGATCGTGTGCCGAGCTTGTCCTTGAGGCGCTTGATGTGGATGCCGTTGCGGGTGCCGTCCGAGCGCTCGCCCAGGACGAGGAACAGCGCCAGGCCGCGCAGGCCTTCTGCGGCGCCTTCCGGCCGGGCCAGTGTGGCGATCGCGCTGGCGTCGACGTTGGAGCAGAACCACTTGGCGCCGTTCAGCACCCACTTGCCGTTCACTTGCTTCGCCGTCGTCTCGCTGGCCGCCAGGTCGGAGCCGCCGCGGATCTCCGTCATGAACATTGCGCCGTCCCACGATCCGTCGTAGGTCGGCGACTGCAGCCGGGGCAGGATCTTCTCGCGGACGTCGGGCGGGGCGTAGCGGTCGACCAGCGCCTCGACGCCGCCGGTCATGCCGGTACTGCAGACCATGCCTGTGTCGGACTGGCTGAGGAGGTAGGTGAACGCCGAGCCGAGCACCGTCGGGATCTCGCGGCCGTCGCGTGCGGCGACGCCGGTGGGACCTTCGTTCCAGATGTCGCGCTTCTGGTCGATCGCCGACGGGTGGTGGACGATGCTGGCGATCTCTTCGCCCCAGCGGTCGTAGCGCTCGAGGCGCGGCGGGTTCTTGTCGATGATCTCTGCGCGCCCGGCGATCGGCCCGCCGCAGAGTTTGCCCCAGCGCCGCAGGACACCCTCGGCCCAGTCGCGATCGGCGGGTGCGACGTAGCGGTCCATCAGCTTGCTCAGGTTGGGGTCGATCTCGTACCAGTTGAGGCCGATTGCGGATTCGGTCTGTGCGTAGTCGATGGATCCGTGCGCCTTTGTTGTCATAACGTGCCCTCCGGGTCAGTGTTTCGACCCGATTGTACTCTTATGGCGAAGCCTCTGCGGTGGGTGTCGGAGCTTCCGTTGCCGCTGGCGCTTTCGTCAGTATGTCGACGAGTATGATGTCGAAGATCAGCGTTGCGTTCGAGGGAATACTCACCGAGCCTGCTTCGCCATAGGCGAGCTCTGGCGGGATGATGAGGCGACGCGTGCCGCCCTCGGCCAGGCCGGGCAGGCCTTCGTCCCAGCCCTGGATCACGCCGCCGGCGCCGATGATGACCTGGTACGTGGAGGTTCGGTCGATCGAGCTGTCGAACCTTTTGCCGGTGTCCTGGAGCCAACCTGTGTAGTTGACCGCCACGGTGTCGCCGGTCTGGGCGACTTCGCCGGCGCCCGGGACGAAGTCGATGTAGACGAGGCCGGATTCGAGCGTCACCTCTTCGCCGGTAACGTCGGGCGGGTTGTCGTCCGGCACGCCGGGGGTCTGGGCGGGCACGGTTGGCGCGGGAGTGGGCGTGACCGCAGGCGTCGTCGGATTCGCGACTAGCTCGTCGCCGCCGTCGCCGCCGGCAAACACGATGATGATTATGAGGATACCGACGACGCTGGCGATCAGCGTCCCGGCTGCGGCGATGACGAAGCGGTTCGATAGGACATCGCTGGGCAGGACGGCGCCCGCGACCTCGCGCTCGCCGCTCCGCAGGTCGCGGTCGTACTCGCGCTGCTTCTCGCGGTCGCTGAGTACTTCGAACGCCTCTTTGACCTCGGCATGGCGTTGCGCCGCGCGCGGCTTACGGCTCGTCTCCGGGTCGTATGTGCGTGAGAGCCGCTCGTAGGCGCGCTCGATCTCGTCCAGGGTAGCGTTGCGGTTTACCTGGAGTATCGCGTAGTAGTCTAGGTTATCTGCCACGGGCCACTGGCCTCCTGTCTGGAAGGCGCCCGCCATGGGGCAGGCGCGTGAAACCAATTGTAGGCAAACCGGCAGGGGCGGGACAAGGACGGAGACAGGGAACATGGGACAGCGAACATGGGACACGGAATATGGGGCCGCCTTGTTCCTCTGTTCCTGGTGGGGGCGAGGGGCGGGGCCTAGGCCTCGTGCGAGTTCATCAGACGTTGCCAGCGTTTCTCCGCTTCGGCGGAGAACGAGTGCATCTCGGCGGGGTCGAGGACGCCCTGCTCCGTGATGTAGCTCGTGACGAGGCGCGCCGGCGTTACTTCGTAGTAGACGTTGCGCACTTCGAGCCAGTTTTCGGAGCAGACCTCTTTCGCCTGGCCCTCTTCCGGGGCGAACGGCATCGGCTCGCTGGGCGCGGTGACTTTCAGCGTCTCCGCGGCCGTGTAGAAGGGGACCTCGGCGTCGCGGGCGGCCAGTGCCAGCAGACGCGTCCCGATCTTGTTGATGAAGTCGCCCTCGGGCAGGATCGAGTCGGCGCCCACCATAACGGCGTCGGCTTCGTTCACGAAGAGCGCCATCTGCGCCTCGGTGATCATCGTCATCGAGATGCCCGCCCGCACCATCGCCTTCGCGACGCGGATGCCCTCGTTCGTCGGGCGTGCTTCCGAGATGATCACGCGGCGCGGCTTCACGCGCGTCAGCAGCTCGATCACGGTGGATGAGTAGCTGAAGGACATGACCGTTCCGGTCGGGATCACCTTTCGGGCGGACAGCGCCATCCCTTCGGGCGCTGTGCTGATCGCTTCGATCGTGTCCGCGGCGAAGGGAGGGATCGTCAGATCTACCTGGATGATCAATTCGCGGCC
>JADFTG010000221.1 GCA_022560365.1 Chloroflexota bacterium
CAGCGGCCCCCACCACAGACCACTCCGGCAGCCCCGGGGCCGCCGCCTTCGACCTCGACCCGGCGTTCGGCGCGGACCGCGCCCTCGCCCACGCTCAGGCCCTCGCCGTCGGCATCGGCCCGCGGCCTGCCGGCAGCGCAGAGGAGCTGGCGGCCGCCGAGTACATCCGCGACGAGCTGGCGACCTATGGCTACGAAGCCGAACTGCAGCCGTTCCCGATCGAAATCTACGAGACCGTCCGGTCGGACCTGAACGTCTCCCATCCGGGCGGCTCGATAGAGATCGAGGCGGTGCCGCTTGCTGGCAGCTCCTCCGCCACCGAGACCGGGCAGCTCGTCGCGGCCGGCCTGGGCTATGCGGACGACTTCCCGGCGGAGGCCGACGGCAACGTAGTCCTCATCGAACGCGGCGAGATCACGTTTTCGTCCAAGGTCGCGAACGCCGAGGCTGCGGGCGCCGTCGCCGCTGTGATCTACAACAACGAGGACGGCCCGTTCGGTGGACAGCTGAGCGAGACGCCGGGCATCCCCGTCGTGTCCATCGCCCGAGAGGACGGCGAGTCGCTCCTCGACCTGATGGCGAACGAGACGCTGACGGCGACCGTCGCCGTCGAGATCAACGCCGTCAGCGGTGAGTCGCAGAACGTGGTCGCGCGACCGGCCGATGGCGCCTGCCGGATCGTCGTCGGCGGCCATTACGACTCAGTGCCAGCCAGCCCGGGCGCCAACGACAACGGCTCCGGTACGGCTGTCGTCATCGAATTGGCCCGGACGCTCGCGGCCAACGGCGGCGGCGACGTCTGTTTCGCGCTCTTCGGTGCGGAGGAGATCGGCCTTATCGGGAGTCTCGCCTACGTCGCGGCCCTGTCGCCAGAGGAGTTCAGCGGTCTGGAGGCGATGCTGAACTTCGACATGCTGGGCGTTGGCACGGGCTGGCCGCTGAGCGGCTCGACCACACTGGTCGACCTCGCCGGCGAGGTTGCCGAAGGTCTGGACATCCCGTACAGCCTTTCGCCTTCCGAGCCCGGCGGCAGCGACCACGCACCGTTCATCGAGGCCAGCGTGCCATCCTTGATCTTCAACTGCTTCTGCGACCCGAACTACCACACAGCCGCCGACAGTCTCGACTTCCTGGAGCGGCAACGTATCGAGGAGGCCGGAGCGCTGGGCCTCGGCCTGCTCGAGGCGCTGCTCGCGGCCTGAGCAGCCGCTTGCCCGCCGACATGGCCCGCGTTACCATTCGCCTGACGTGAACATGCCGCCCCCTACACCCCGGCGGATCACACTCGCCCTCTTGCTCCTCGTCCCGGCCCTATTCGCCCTTGCGGCGTGCGGCGACGACGACGGCGGCGGCGGCACCACGTTTGAGCCGGGCAACCTCACTGACCCCGAGCGCGTGCCGACGGCCACCCCCTGGACTGACGCACCCGACATCGTCATCCTCGACCCCGATAACATCAACCCTTTGCCGCCCGACAACCCGAACCCAACCGAGCCAACGGCAACGACTGAACCGACCGGCGGCGAGCCCGGCGTCTGTGGCGATACGTACACAGTGGTAGCAGGCGACACAACGTTCGACATCGCCGCGAAGTGCGGCGTCTCCGCGGACGATCTCATCGCTCTTAACCCGGACATCGACCCGGCCAGCCTGAGCATCGGCCAGGTGCTGAACATGCCCTCGCCCGACGACGACGAGACCGAGTAGATCGCCCTTCCAGCAGCACTCCGCGCTGTGCTAGTATTCACGGCGCACATCCCCACTAGTGAAAGCCGGAACTAACAGCATGGCGATCAAGCAAGAGCGTTCACAGCCCGGCGGCTCCACGGAGGAACGCCTCGCCGACCTGCGAAAGCGCAAGCAGGAAGCCGCACAGGGTGGTGGCGCAGACCGCATCGAAGCCCAGCACAAGCGCGGCAAACTCACCGCACGCGAGCGGCTCGCCATCCTCCTCGACGAAGGCTCGTTCGAGGAGATCGACGCTCTCGTCACCCACCGCTCGGAGGAGTTCGGCCTGGGCAAGCAAAAGTACCTGGGCGACTCTGTCGTCGTCGGCTACGGCAAGATCGAGGGCCGCTCGGCCTACGTCTTCGCGCAGGACTTCACCGTCTTCGGTGGATCGCTCTCTGAGGCCGCGGGCGAGAAGATCTGCAAGGTCATGGACCTGGCGATGCGCAACGGCGCGCCGATCATCGGCATCAACGACGGCGGCGGCGCGCGCATCCAGGAGGGCGTCGTCTCGCTGCGGGGCTACGGTGAGATCTTCACGCGCAACGTGCTCTCGTCAGGTGTCGTGCCCCAGATCTCGGTGATCATGGGCCCCACCGCCGGCGGCGCGGTCTACTCGCCCGCCATCACAGATTTCGTATTCATGACCGAGGGCACGAGCTACATGTACATCACCGGCCCTGACGTCGTGCGCTCCGTGACCCACGAGGACGTCACCCACGACGAGCTGGGCGGCGCGCAGGTCCACGCCACGAAGAGCGGCGTCGCCCACTTCACTTTCGACGGCGAGGAGGAGTGCCTGCTGGAAGTGCGGCGGCTCTTCTCCGTCCTCCCGCAGAACAACGTGGAGGACCCACCGTACGCCGAGCCCGCCGACTCTCCCGATCGCACCTGCGACGAACTGCAGAGCCTCGTGCCGGAGGACTCGAGCAAGCCATACGACATGCACAAGGTCATCGAATCGATCATCGACGACGGCGACCTCATCGAAGTGCACGCGGCCTACGCGCGCAGCATCGTCGTCGGCTTCGGGCGCATGGGCGGCCGCGTCGTCGGCATCGTCGCCAATAACCCGGGATCGATGGCCGGCGTCCTCGACGTCGACTCGTCCCGCAAAGGAGCGCGCTTCGTCCGCTTCTGCGACGCCTTCAACGTGCCGATCGTCACGCTCGTCGACGTGCCGGGTTACATGCCGGGCACCGGGCAGGAATACGGCGGCATCATCATCCACGGCGCCAAGCTCCTCTATGCCTACGCCGAGGCTACCGTGCCGAAGATCACCGTCATCCTGCGCAAGGATTACGGCGGTGCCTACCTCGTGATGGGCTCCAAGCACCTGCGCGCCGACCTCAACTACGCCTGG
>JADFTG010000222.1 GCA_022560365.1 Chloroflexota bacterium
TTCGCGTAACTCACGCGGGCGTCGAGGCACGCCTGGATGATGCCCACCGCACACGCCGCCGTCGATGTCCGGCCCGCCTCCAGCGACGTCTGGGCGATCTTGAAGCCGTCACTCCGCTCGCCGAGCATGCGGTCGTCGCCGACGTGCACGCCGTCGAAGAAGAGCGCTGCTGTGTTGGAGGCGGTCAGTCCCAGCTTGTCCGGAATGTCTTGCCGCTCGAGCCCTGACGCGTTGCCGTCGACGACGAACGCGGCGACACCCTTGTGCCGTGCGCCGGGATCGGTCTGCGCGAAGACAACGATGAGGTCGGCCTGGGCGCCGTTCGAGATCCAGAACTTGCTCCCGTTGAGCACCCAGTCGTCGCCGTCACGCTGCGCCGTCAGCTCCATCGCCGCCGGGTCGGACCCGACGTTCGGCTCGGTCAGCGCGAAGGCGCCGACTTTCTTCGCCGAGAAGAGGTCCGGCAACCACCGTTGGCGCTGCTCATCGTCCCCGAAGTTGCAGACGGCCGTGCCGACGAGCGAAAGCTGCACGGTAAGCGCCGCCGTGAACACCGAGGGGCTGGCGCCGCCGATCGCCTCGCACAGCAGCACGTACGAGACGTTGTCGATACCCGCGCCCCCGTACTCTTCCGGAAAGGTCCCGCCGAGCAGGCCGTTTTCCGCGAGTTTGCTCATGATCTCCAGCGGGAACGTCTCGTCGTTGGCGCGCTCGCGGACGTGCGGGCGTATCTCGCGCTCGGCGAACGACTTCGCCGTGTTGTAGATCATGCGTTGGGTTTCTGTGAGTTGCATCTGCTACTCCTCTGCGCTTGTGCCTGCAAAGGATACCAGAGCGCCGTCGACGAGCGCCGCGCCGAATGCGCCGCGTACAACCCACTCGGCGTTATGCTCCAGCTGGAGGCCAGAGTTCGTCGCGACTAGAATAAATACATGAGCAGGGTCGCCGTCGTGGGGTTCATGGCCACCACGGTTGTAGCAATCCTTTCGGTCGCGGGTTGGGCCTGCTCTGGCGCCGACGAGTCAGATGGCGAGCCCCAACAAGAGGCCAGCCCCGTCGCTGGGAACGCTCAGGATCGTCGACTCGCCGAAGTGCGCCATTGGCTTTACATGATCGATGTCGATCTCGACCAGCAAGCGGTCGACTTGATCGCCGCATCGGAGCACGACCTCGTTGTGCTCGATTTCATCCCCTCGGAGCGCGGAAACGCCGACTATCCAATGGCTCAGGTGGTGGCCCAGCTGCAGAGCGCGCCACGTTCAAAGCTCGTTCTCGCGTACATCAATATAGGAGAGGCTGAGGACTACCGCACGTATTGGCATGATGGCTGGCGGGCCGGCGATCCGGATTGGATTGTTGGTGTTGACCCTGATGGCTGGGCGGGGAACTTTCCGGTGGCCTTCTGGCACAATGAGTGGCGCGAAATCTGGCTAGCCGAAGGCGGTTACATCGAGGCCATCGTCGCGGCCGGGTTCGATGGTGTCTACCTGGATTGGGTCACAGCGTACTCTGAGGAACTTGTCCACAGCATGGCAACCGACGCTGGCCTGGATGCTCGCCGGGAGATGGTCTCCTGGGTCACCGATCTCGCAGATCGTGCGCGCGGGCTCCGGCCCGGCTTCATCGTCATCGCGCAGAATGCGGCAGAGCTAGCGGACGACGATGATTACCTGCGCGCCATCGACGCCATCGCCCAGGAGCAAGTGTGGTTCGACGGCGGCGTGAGTAACGACCCGCCCGGCGACTGTCCACTTCCCGCGACGGACGACGCTATCGAAAGCGATGGCTATGTGCAGTCGCTCTCGGATCAGTGCCGGCGGCAGTACGACGAGTTTCCGGAGGGCACGCTCCATGTCAGCAGCGAGGAGTACCTCGCCGCTCTGACCTATGCCCAACAACGGGGAGAACTCATTTTCACCGTGGATTACGCCCTGGACCCGGTAAACGTGGCCTGGACCCACGAGACCTCCCGCGCGCTGGGCTTCGTGTCCTTCGTTGGCAGCCGAGCCCTGGATGTCTACGTGGAACCGTTCCCGTACTAGGTGTGACGGGCTCTCGATCCCGACTAACGAGCGCCCTCGATGAGCTCCGCGAGTTGAGGCCGCGTCGACTCGTGATGTCGAAGCCACCGAAACGACCGAACCGCCTGATGTATCATCAAGCGGTTCTGAGTTAGCTTTGGCGACCCCGATCGGATTCGAACCGACGATCTCCACCGTGACAAGGTGGCATGTTAACCGCTACACCACGGGGCCGTACCTGGATTTTAGCACGAACGCCAAGGCGGTCAACGCGCTGGGACTTGTTAGCACGTTACCCGGCGCCCCGCTATAATGCACTGGAATCCCACGTTAGGAGTCAACTGACACACAGTGCCTAAAAAGAGCCGCCGCCGGAGCCGCAAGACCGTCCAGTACGACTTCGCCGGAGCCCCGGCTGGCCAGGTCGCGACCGAGGTCGATACCGAGACCACTACAGCGTCAGAGCGCGAAGCGCCCGGCGCCTCTTACGTGCGTGACGTTGCGCCGGACGGACGAGCCGAGCGCCACGTCAGCCGCGACTACAGCCACGTCCGCAACGAGGTCGTGCGCATCGTCATTCTCGGCGGGGTGCTGATCATCGCGATCGTCATCGCCGGCTTCTTCCGCTAGTTGCGGAGCCGGTTGATCACCATCCCGATGCCCGCCAGCAGGGCCAGCACCAGCAGGACGTACATCATCTTGTCGTTGTTCGTGGTGGCCATGAACACCGGGCCTGTGGTGCGGCGGCGGTAGATCAGCAGGGCCAGGCCCACCAGCGTGCCGAAGCCCGCGAACATGCCGATCGTCAGCGCCATGATGTGGTACATGTACTCGGACACCCCGGCGAAGTCCGTCCAGGACTTGGGGATGACCAGGCCCACGATGTGCCCGATCAGCACCGCCAGGATCCCGAAGTGGAACAGCGGCGAGGCGATCCGCAGCAGCTTCCCCTCGTACAGGGACGACGAGCGGGTGGTCCAGCCGAACTGGTCGTACTTGTAGCGCCAGATCGTGCCGCCGATGAAGATCAGCAGCACCACGTAGGGCAGCAC
>JADFTG010000010.1 GCA_022560365.1 Chloroflexota bacterium
ATCTCGATCCCGACTCGAAACTTGCCGAACAACTCGATCCCGCCGAATCGCATGTTTGGAACGAGGATTCCTCCCGCCATCAGTAAGCCAAGGCCGTCGACCAACGACGCAGCCAGAGTCACCTCCATGCCTAGGCGAGTGCCAGTAGGCCGGCCTCGGCCGTAAACGCGAGTGTAGCGATCAGTGCAGCCACGAGGTACCTTGGGTTAATGAACGGTCGTCCATACTCGATCTCGTGCTCCGAATTGAGCAAATAAACCGCGTAAAGCGCACCTAAGCTACACAGAAGGAACGCCACGATCGCAGCCCATGGCAGGAGAGTGGCGAGCAGAAGACTCGCAGATCCCGCCGCCGCGGTAAAGAACCAAGCGACGTTCGAGCGAACATGAAGCAACTCGGCTGCTTCTTCCTGGCCGTCGATCGCATCTCCTGGCCGAACAATGACCGAGTATGGCGCTGAAAGCAGCGAGGCCTGCTGGGTAGGCTTCACCGATCCGGGGTGCGTTGCGACGCCAGTATCGTAGTCATCGTAGCCTTCGGCGTACTCTGTCGTTTTTTCACCATACCGAGGTGTGGAGCCGCTGTACGTGCGCTCAGCCGTTGCGAAACTCATTGTGATGCGTCCTTTGCGATCTGTTCGAGCAAATCTACCTCCTTGATTGTAGCCTGAAACATCGCAATAAACTCGCCGGCGGTCTTTCTGTCGGTCTGGAACGTGATTGATTGCGCTTCTTCCGCTATGTCCGTTACGTGGATGGTGCACGTTATGACGGGCATTAGCTCGGCTACGGTGGGGCTGTACTCATCGACCGACTGCGTAGCCTTGAATTCCACCTCGGTTACTAGTCGCAAGTTCGTCGTGAGTGAGAATTCATCTAAGATAGGGCCGCCGTGCGATAGTAAACGCCTTCTGCGCGCTTCTCTCTTGAACTCAACTGTGACGTCTTCGAGACCATCGAAGAACTCTGTTACGGCCGCGGCTCTATCTGACTCTACTTCCGCCAATTCGGCGAAATCCCCAATTAGATCAGGCCATGAATCATCGCTGTCTATCTTGGTCTGTAGTAAATACTTAGCGACGCTGGTCAGCTGAACAGCTGATCCGCCCGTGAGATCGAGTTCTTGACCAAGCTCAATCACTGTGCGTCGGGGCGTTGATTTCTTGTCGTCTTGGCGCAAGAAGGCGGCTAGAACTTCGAGTTGTCTGGCAGACAGGGCGGCTAGGAGTCGGAAATCCCGCTTGAAGTTCTCACCAACGACGAACTTGCCACCTACTAGCTTCGACCGCGTCATAGTACCTCCAGCATGTTGGGGCGAGTCACCTATTCTAGCTCGTAATTTCGCAGCCATCAAGCCGCGACCAGCGCGTTACTTGATGAGGCCGATCAGCTCTTTCGTGGCGTCAGCGGCGCCGCGGATCGCCTTGACCTCGTCGTCGGCCAGCGGTGGCTCGTAGACTTGCTCGATGCCGCCTGCTCCGAGTTTGAGCGGCAGTCCGACGAAGACGTCGTTGATGCCGAACTGGCCCTCAGCGTTGACGGCGCAGGGAAGAACGCGCTTCTTGTCCAGCAGCACGGCCTCGACCATCTCGCAGGTGGCGGCGGCCGGTGCATAGAACGCGGAGCCGGTCTTGAGCAGCGCGACGATCTCCGCGCCGCCGTTCTTCGTACGCACCACGCAGGCGTCGATCTTGTCCTTCGGCATCGCCGCCGTCAGGGGTACGCCACCGATCGTCGATGTGCTGACGATCGGCACCATCGTCGCTTCCGTGTGGCCGCCGAGGACGATCGCGTGCACGTCCTGCACGGACGCGCCGCTCTCCCAGGCGAGGAACGTGCGGTAGCGGGCGCTGTCCAGCATGCCGCCCTGGCCGATGACGCGGCTCCTCGGCAGGCCGGTCGCTTCGAGCGTGACGTGGCACATCGCGTCCATCGGGTTCGCGAAGATGATGAACACAGCGTCCGGCGACTCCTTGATCGCGGCCGTGGCCACGTCGCGGACGATGCCGGCGTTGATGTTGAGCAGCTCCTCGCGGGTCATGCCGGGCTTGCGGGGCACACCGGACGTGATGACGACAACGTCGGAGCCTTTGGTGTTGGCCCAGTCGTTGGAGCCGGTGATCGTGGCGTTGAAGCCGACGTGCGGGCCGGACTCGGCGAGGTCGAGCGCCTTGCCCTGCGGCATGCCTTCGATGATGTCTTGCAGGACGACGTCGATGTAGCCGGTCTCGGCCAGCCGCTGGGCCATGGTGCCGCCGGTCATGCCGGCGCCGGCGATAGTTACTTTCGCGCGCAATGGGTCCTCCTCAGGGGAGATCGCTCTCCCGTCTTCGTTAACTCTTTACAAGTTGCTTCTGGTAGTCGTTCCAGCGGGATTCGAGGTTCGGATCCGCCATCGTCTCCAGGATGTACTTCGCGAACTCGGAGCCCTTCGCGCCTGTGTCGCGCCCGGTGATCGTGAGGCGTTTCTCGAAGCGGCCGCAGATGTCCAGCGCCTGCTCCAGTTTGCGGGCGGCCTCGCCGAAGCCGATGTGCGCCAGCAGCATCGATCCGGCGCGGATCATGCTGCTCGGGTCGGCGTAGGCGGCGCGGCCCTCGTCCACCATGCGCGGCGCGCTGCCGTGGATCGCCTCGAACATGGCGTAGCGCTTGCCGATATTCGCGCTGCCGGCGGTGCCGACGCCACCCTGCAACTCGGCGGCCTCGTCGGTGAGGATGTCGCCGTAGAGGTTCGGCAGCACCATGACGCGGAACTCGGTGCGGCGCTTGGGGTCGAGCAGCTTTGCCGTCATGATGTCGATGTACCAGTCGTCCCACTTCACGTCCGGGTAGTCACCGCTGATGCGCCGCGCGGCGTCGAGGAACATGCCGTCGCTCGTCTTGACCACGTTCGCCTTCGTGACGACGGTGAGGCGGTTGATGCCGTTCTTCGCGGCGTGCTCGAAGGCGAGGCGGATGATGCGCTCGGAGCCCGGCGCCGTGATAACCCGGAAGTCGATCGCGAGGTCGTCTTCGACGACGATGCCGTCGCTGCCCAGCGCGTAGAGGTCCTCGGTGTTCTCGCGGAAGAAGATCCAGTCGATGCCGTCTTCGGGCACGCGTACGGGCCGCACGTTGGCGAAGAGGTCCAGCTCCTTGCGCATGGCGACGTTGGCGGACTCGATGTTGGGCCACGGATCGCCGGCGCGGGGGGTCGTCGTCGGGCCCTTGAGGATGATGTGGCACTTCTTCAGCTCTTTGAGGACGTCGGCCGGGATCGCCGCGTTCTGGGCGGCACGGTTCTCGATCGTCAGCCCCTCGATCGTGCGGAACTCGACCTTGCCGGCCGCCACCTGGTCCGCGAGCAGCGTTTCGAGCACTCGCTGCGCTTCGGCCGAGATCTGAGGGCCGATGCCGTCGCCGCCGCAGACACCGATGATGATCGGCTCGAGCGTCGAGAAGTCGGTCCACTCGCCTTCGCTCTTCATCGCTTCGATGCGCGCGAGCTGCCCCTCGAGGAGCGTGCCGAAGTGCGTTTTCGCTTGTTCGATGGCGTCGGAGCTGGTCACGGGGCGGGGTTCCTTCCGAATGTGGCGAGCATGATTGCTCTCTGGCATGAGAGCCGGGCAGCACTCAGTTTAGCAAAGCCTTCGGGTTGGCGCTCTCGTCGAGGGCTCCGTACGGGTGCGTCGGGGAAGCCCGACTTTCAGTATGGGGGGGGTGATCACTCTGCGATAACGGTACCGGCGAGGTAGCCGGCATCCGTTAGCGTTGCGCCGGGCGCCTGGCGGGCCAGCTCGGCGTGCAGCGGCGCCATGTTGAACGTCTCGCGCGTGACGGGAGGCATCCAGTTGTCGTGGTGGCCGAGGAAGACCTGCCGCGCGCCCAGCGCCTTCGTCTCCATCGCGATGAACTGCGCCATCGAGCCCTGGATCGGCTCGCCGTTGACGTTCGGGCGGCCGGACGCGGCGAGGATCGCGACGTCGGCCTCGATCTCGTCGAACGTACCCGTCCAGCAGCCGGACGTGTCCTGCCAGAAGATCGCCTGATCGGGAGTCTCGATCAGGTACGCCAGCGGCCCGCCGTCGCTCATGCTGCCGGTCGAGCTGAGAACGTGCTCGCGGAGGACCTGAGCCGTCTCACCGCCGGCGGCGACGATCTCCGTGATGCGCTGGACGAGGCCCGGGCAGGCCGCGCGTTCGTCCTGTGTCAGACCGCTGTGCCCGTGCTCTTCCTCGCCGGGCTCTGGGTCGGTGAGGATCCAGGTGCACGAGTGGAGGCTGGGGAAGACGCGCACGGTGACCTCGGGCGAGAGGCGGTGGCGCTCGCCGCCCGACGACGCCTTCAACTGCCCGTCCGGTACGCCGGCGTCACGCATTACGCGGCAGCTCTCGTGCGAGCCGATGACGGTCGCGCCTGTGTTCTTCGCAACGACCTCCGCGCCGGCGATGTGATCGAAGTGAGAGTGGCCGACAAGCACGTAGTCCGCCTTCGGGATGTCCTTCGCGCTGAGGCCGACGGGCGGCGCGTCCGGCACGCGGTCCATGTAGGCGTCGAGGAAGATCACCAGCTCGCCGATCGTCAGGCGGAAGGTGGAGGTGCCGAGCCAGTCGAGGGTGGTTCTCATCAACTGGCCAGGATCTTGCGCGTGATGTAGGGCAGGATGCCGCCATGGCGGTACTGCGCCAGCTCCAGCGTACTGTCGATGCGGACTGTCGCCGTGAACGTCGTTTCGGCGCCGTCTTCGGCCTTCGCGTGCACCGTGACCGTCGAGCCGATGTCGAGGCCTTCCTCCAGGCCCTCGATGTCGTACTTCTCGCGCCCGGTCAGGCCCAGCGACGTCCGGCCTTCGCCCTCGGCGAACTGCAGGGGCAGGACGCCCATCCCGATCAGGTTCGTGCGGTGGATGCGCTCGTAGCTCTCGGCGATCGCGGCGCGCACGCCCAGCAGCGCGACGCCCTTGGCCGCCCAGTCGCGCGAGCTGCCGGTGCCGTACTCCGCGCCGGCGATGACGATCGCGGGCACGCCTTCGTCGGCGTAGCGCATCGCGGCGTCGTATACGGACATCTCGTCGTCCGAAGGTTGGTGCGTCGTCCAACCGCCCTCTTTTTCGGAGAGTTCGTTGCGCAGGCGGACGTTGGCGAACGTGCCGCGCATCATCACCTCGTGGTTGCCCCGGCGCGACCCGTAGCTGTTGAAGTCGCGCGGGGCCACCTCGTGCTGCTGAAGGTACTTGCCCGCCGGGCTGTCCTTCTTGATCGCCCCGGCCGGCGAGATGTGATCCGTCGTTACTGAGTCGCCGACCATCACGAGCACTCGCGCGCCGGCGATGTCCCTGACGGGCGCCGGTTCCTTCGGAAGGTTCGCGACGAAGGGCGGCTCTCGCAGGTAGGTGGAAGCCTCGTCCCACTCCCAGAGCGCCGATTCTGGCACGGTAAGCGACCACCAGCGCTCGTCGCCGTCGAAGATGTGGTCGTACGTGTCGCGGAACTGCTCTGGCCGCACCGACGCTTGCACCGCGTCTTGAATCTCCGCGCCGGTTGGCCAGATGTCGCGCAGGTAGACCGGGTTGCCGTCGCCCCCTGTGCCGAGGGGCTCGTTCTCGAGGTCGATGTCGACGCTGCCAGCGAGCGCGTAGGCTACGACAAGCGGCGGCGAAGCGAGGTATGACGCGCGCACCTGGGGGTGGATGCGGCCCTCGAAGTTACGGTTGCCGCTGAGCACGGCCGCTACGACAAGGTCGTTTTCTTCGACAGCGGCGGCGACCGGCGGATCGAGTGGCCCGCTGTTGCCGATGCAGGTAGTGCAGCCGAACCCGACGAGGTTGAAGTGGAGCCGCTCCAGGTAGTCCATGAGCCCGGCCTTCTCCAGGTAGTCGATCACGGCGCGTGATCCTGGAGCGAGGCTCGTCTTGACCGTGGGAGAGACGCTGAGGCCGCGCTCCACGGCGTTCTTCGCGAGGAGTCCAGCGGCGAGCATCACGTGCGGGTTCGAAGTGTTGGTGCAGCTCGTGATCGCGGCGATGGCGACGCTGCCGTGGCGCAGTTCCTTCGTCTCGCCGTCGATCTCTACGGTGACGGCTCGGGACCCTGCGGCCGGGTCGACCGTCGTCGCGCGTTCTTCGGGGTCGTTCGTCGCGCCACCTTCCGATTCGAAGCGCCCCTTCTCATCGTTCGCGTTGAACTGGCTTGTGAACGCCTCGCGCAGGCTGTTGCGGACGCCCGCCAGCGGCACGCGGTCCTGCGGCCGTCGCGGGCCGGCCAGGCTGGCCTCGACGCTTGCGAGGTCCAGATCGATGACGTCGGTGTAGGTGGGGTCCGGCGTGGCGTCTTCGCGGAAGAGGCTCTGCTCGCGACAGTAGCGCTCCACGAGGTCCACCAGTTCGTCGGGGCGGCCGGTCATGCGCAGGTAGCGCAGAGTCTCGGCGTCGACCGGGAAGTAGCCGCAGGTCGCGCCGTACTCCGGGCACATGTTGGCGATCGTCGCGCGGTCGGGCAGCGTGAGGTTGCTCAGCCCGCCGCCGAAGTACTCGACGAACTTGTCGACGACGCCGTAGTCGCGCAGTATCTCCGTTACCGTAAGCACAAGGTCTGTCGCCGTCACACCTTCGCGAAGCGCTCCCGTGAAGCGCACGCCGATGACCTCGGGCGCGAGCAGCGAGATCGGCTGGCCGACGATCGCGGCTTCGGCCTCGATGCCGCCGACGCCCCAGCCGAGGACGCCCAGGCCGTTGATCATCGTAGTGTGGGAGTCGGTGCCGATGAGCGTATCGGGAAGGGCGATGCTGCCGTCGGCGTCGTTGATCGTGCGCACGACGCTACCCAGGAACTCGAGGTTCACCTGGTGCACGATGCCAGCGCCGGGCGGCACGACGCGGAAGTTGCGGAAGGCGTTCTGGGCCCAGCGCAGGAAGGCGTAGCGCGGTCCGTTGCGCTCGTACTCGCGGTCGACGTTGATGCGGAAGGCGTCTTCCATGCCGAAGGCGTCGACCTGCACGGAGTGGTCGACGACGAGGTCAATCGCCAGGTCCGGGTTCACCAGTTGCGGGTCGCCGCCCTGTCGCGCGACCTCGGAGCGCACCGCCGCCAGGTCGGCGACGACGGGCACGCCGGTGAAGTCCTGCAGCAGCACGCGCGCCGGCATGAACGGCAACTCCTGCCCACCGCTGTCCGCGGGCGACCAGCCAGCGAGCGAGCGCACGTGCTCCTCTGTGACGACGTCGCCGTCGCAGCGCCGCAAGAGGTTCTCGAGGAGGATGCGGATGGTGAACGGGAGCGACTCGATGTCAACGGAATCGAGGGCGCTGAGCCGGTAGTAGCGCACGGCGCCGGCCGAAGTGCCGAGGCTGGCGAGCGCGCCAAAGGGATCGGGGCGGGTTGCCATCGGTGTCTTCAGTCTATCAGGCCCGTGGCGAGCGAGAAGGGCGCGCTATTCAGGTATACTGGCGTCACACCCGCCTATGCCTACGCATCGCTCGCAGACCTGGGAAGGAGCGCACCCCGATGGCGATCAAAGCCTACGTACTGATCGTGACTGACCCTGGCAACACGAAGAACGTCTTAGCAGAGATACAAGGCATGCAGGGAATCGAAGCGGTCCACGAAGTGATGGGTCCGTACGACATCGTCGTTGAGATATCCGCCGATAACTTGCAGGAGATCCCGCAGATCCTCGGCGACCGCATCCGCCCGATCGAGGGCGTCCAGAGCACGACGTCCCTAGTCACCTTCCCCGACTAGCGCACGTACAATAGCGGTGGAGACTCAAGGGTGAGGACACTACCGTTCGTTCTGGTACTCACGGCTGGCGTGCTTCTTGGCACGATGATCGGCTGCGGGTCATCCGCCGGGGATGATCCGTCCGACGAAATCAGGATCGAGGGGCTATCGACCGCGGATATCGTGGAGGCCGGTATCTTACTCAAGGTCCCGGCCGAGGAGCCCGCCTTCGACGCGAATCACGCGGCCGAGGTCGCGCTGGAGAAACATCCGAGAGCAAGGATTCGCCAGGTCGTCCTCGCTCGCATCCGTGGCGAAGGGCTCGCCTGGGTCGTCAACTTCGACCCGGACAGCATCGAGCCGCCGCCTCCGCTTGGCTACGCGGGGCCGATCGTCACGAAGGCGGACGGCCGGCCTGACTATGGCGAGGTGGAATGGAGTCTCCTCTTCGTGAACGCTAAGACCGGCGAGTACACGGGTGGTCTCACGGCGAGCAGCGGCTGGGAACCGCCCGACTAGCCCGCCAGCTCACACGCCCGCCGGAAGACGGCGTCCAGCATCTCCTCCGTCAGGCGGCCGGTGAACGTGTTCTGCTGGCTCGGGTGGAACGAGCAGACGATCGTCCGCCCGGCTTGCCCGTCTGGGCCCGCGACCGCGATCTCTGCGCCGTGGCCGAACTTCGGCTTCGGGCGCAGGCTGAAGACGCGCGCGAGCCCGTCCAGTGCGTACGATCCCAGCGCCACGATCACCCGAAGGTCAGTCAGCAGCTCGATCTCGCGTTCGAGGAACGGCAGGCAGTTGTCGCGCTCCTCCGGCGTCGGGCGGTTGGCTGGCGGCGCGCAGCGGTTGACCGCCGTCACGTAGGCGCTGGTCAGTCGCAGGCCGTCGTCTCGGTGCTCGCTCGTGGGTTGGTTGGCGAACCCGGCGCGGTGCAGCGCACGGTAGAGCCAGTCGGCGGAGCGGTCGCCGGTGAAGACGCGGCCGGTGCGGTTGCCGCCGTGGGCGGCCGGCGCCAGCCCGACGACGAGCAAGCGTGCGTCCGGATCGCCGAAGCCGGGGACCGGGCGCCCCCAGTAGTCCCAGTCGCGGAAGGAGGCTCGCTTCTCGCGTGCGGTTCGCTCCCGCCACTCGACCAGGCGCGGGCAGCGAAAACAGCCGGTGATGTCGTCTCGGACGCGTTCGAGGGAGTCGGGCAAGGCGTCTATCATGTGGGGGGAAAAGTTGGTGCCCCCGGCGGGATTCGAACCCGCGATCTCCGCCTTGAAAGGGCGGCGTCCTGGGCCGCTAGACGACGGGGGCAGCAGATTCAGTTTAGGGGAAGGCTGGTGTCTGCGCCAACGAGCGGGCTACGGTGCGGGCGCCGGCAGAACGGTGTCGACGAGCGCATCGTTGATCGACTCGTGGTCGAGGACGCGAACGTAGCGCGCGACGAGGTCGCCGCCTTCGCCGGGCTCACTCCAGATCAGCACTCGTTGTCCGACGCCCGGCTCGCCGCCGGCGATCTCCGCGGTGGCGTGGACGCTCACATCGCCGAACTCAAGCGTCCAGCGGCTGCCGGCGATCCCGCTGATCGTGCCTTGCGTGCGGATCAGATCTTCGTCGTCTGTCGCTTTGATCTCGAAGAAGCCGGACGCTGTCAGGTCGCCGCCGTCCCCGCGCTCTGTCTCGACGCTGATCAGCGCGCCGACCTGCGGCTCATCGCCGTTCTCGGGCGGGATGATGGGCAGGCCGCTGACGATCCACTGGGCGCCCTGGAAGCCGTCGAAGGTGCCGATGACCGTCACGACCTTGGCTGCGGTCTCGCTGGCGAGAACTGACACGCGCGAAGCCTGCAACTCGCCACGATCGTTGACTGCCTCGACCAGCACGCGGGCACCGTCGCGGACATCTCCGGCACTGGCGTCGATAACGGTGCTCTCCGTGATGCCGAACTGGAAGCCGCCGATCAGCCACTCGCTCTTTGAGCCGCTGACGTCGCCCTCGATCGTGCCTTCGAAGGTGAGTGCTCTTATCTCGGTCGAAGTCCGCGTCGAGGCGGCCGGCTTGATCTCGCCGGCGACGATGCCGTCTTCGGTGGTCTTGATCGTGATCTGCGCTAACTCGCCTAGCTCGATGTCGTATGTCTGTACCGTGGAGTCGGAGAAGCGGAACCAGGTGCCGCCGACCCTGATGGCTTCGCTGGTGATCGCTTCGACCACGCCGTTCACGAACGCGCCGGTGTCTGGGCCGTCGAAAAGGCCGCCGCTGATCAGGCTGAGGGCTTGCTGGCGGCCGTTCGCGCTGCGCGCGACGACTACGCGTGCCGTCAGGCCGGCCACGATCTCACCGCCACCGAGCGTGCGGTCGTCGATGTAGACCTCGACGCCGCCGATGCTCCATCTGCCGTCGTCCAGCGCCTGAACCTGGCCTGAGATGCTGAGGATGCCGCCGAGAAGGTCTTCCGGTTGCACGGCCACGAGCGCAGTGCCGGCACCGCCGCCCAGCCGCACGTTGTGCAGCGACGCGACGGCTTCCGTGTATTCGTCGCGGGCGTCGTCTGACACCTGCTGCCAGAGCGCTACGAGCAGGTCTTCCTGCTCCTGTGCTTGGGTGAGGACGCGCGCACGCAGGCCCGTGTCTTCGGGCCGGTTCATCAGGATCGCCGCGGCGCGTCGGTTGCGGTTCTCGAGCGCACCGAGGACGTTCTCGGGAATCATCTTGCCCTGGCTGACCATGCCGCGGATCTCATCGACGCGCTGGTCGGACTGGTCGAGCAAGATCTCCGCTTCGTGCTTCTCGTCGAAGACGAACCAGAGGCGGATATTTTCCGTCGCCAGCTTGACGCTGTAGAGCGGGCTGTCCGGCATCGCGTCCTGCGCTGCGTATGCCAGGCCGCCGCCGAACGATGATACGAGCAGAAGCACAGCGACGAGAGCGCCCGCCGGCTTGAGGATCGCACCATAGTTCGCACGCCGCGCCGCCACGCGCCGGCCGCCCGTTCGCAGCTGGTGCGCTCGCTCGCGGACGCGTCGCCAGCTCTGCTCCTGGGCCTGCGCTCGTGGCGTTACGCGCGGGCTGGACTGCACGCGCGCCGCCAGAGCGAGCGTCGACCTCAGCCGGGCGGCGTGGCGCGGATAGCGCGCGACGATCTGCTCCATCGGCTCGCCGGCACGAAGAGCGGCCAGGCATTCGTCGAGGACTGAGCTGTATCTACGAAACATGGCTAGACGTCGTCCGGGTGGAGGATGCGCCGCAGGGCGCCGAGGGCGCGGTGCTGAAGCGACTTGATGGCACCCTCGCTCCGGCCCATGATCTGGCCGATAGACCTGTTGTCGAAGCCCTCGATGAACTTGAGCACGATGACCTGCCGCTGTTCCGGGGTCAGGTGCTTGAGCGCGACCTGGATCTGGCCTCGCTCGAGCGCCCGCTCGGCGAGCACTTGAGGGTTGGCGACCGCCGTGGCGATCGTCTCGCTGAGGTCGACCTCGCCGCGACGCTTGCGGCGGCGGTGGAGATCGATCAGGCGGTTGCGGGCGATGCGGAAGACCCAGGCGCCGAAGGGCATCCCCTTGAACTTGAAGGTCTGAACCTTCTCGATCATCTTGAGCATAACGTCGGAGGCCAGGTCTTCGGCGGCCTGCACGTCGCCCATCTGCATGAAGGCGTAGTTGTAGATCTTCGGGTAGTAGGTCTGGTAGATCGCGTGGATGGCGTCGTTGTCGTACAGCTGCGCGCGGCGGACGAGCTCCCATTCGGCCAAGACCTCTTCCTGCGGCTGCGCAGACGGCTTTGCCTGAGCCGTCTCGTCCGGCGGACTGCCGGCACGGGGCTCATTGAGGGAGCGCGTCAATCGGATGTCCCAGGTGGCCGTACGCATCTGTCCAAATACAGAAACGTGTGGTGACGGCGGTAGATACGGTTGGTTCTCATGGGCGAATGAGTGTTCACTCTGACAGTCCAAGGAGCTTGCGGCGCGCGGAGTCGTAGCGTTCCTTGGCGCGCGCCTCTCTGTTGAGCAGGCCTTTCAGCTTCGGCGGTTCCAGCCTCTGGCCGTCGAGCAGGACGCCGTGCAAGTCCCGGACATGCTTCGTCCAGGCCTCATACGCTTGCCGGTACTCCTCTTTAACGTTCTCCGGCATCTGTCTCCTGAGCTCATGCTAAAGGAGCATACGGGTATTTGAAAGCGCTGGATTGCTCCTCCTATAGCCAGCGCGATTTGACGTCGCCGTCGATGACGATATCGAGCAGCCGCGGCTCTCCTGATCCCTGCGCCTCGCGCAAGGCGTCCCCGATCTCGTCCGGGTGCTCGATGCGGACTCCCTTCACGCCGAACGAAGCGGCGATCTGCGCGAAGTCCAGCGCCGGCTCCGTCATGTCCATCGCCACGAACTCGCGGCCGGCGGCGCCTTCGCCGAGGTAGTCGAGCATGTTCAGCTTGAGGATGCGATAGCTTCGGTTGTTGGCGATGACCCAGGTCACCGGGATCCTGTGATGCGCGGCCGTCCAGAGCGCCTGGATCGTGTACAGGGCAGAGCCGTCGCCGACGA